>SPCL01000088.1 GCA_004525335.1 Thermodesulfobacteriales bacterium | reverse complement strand
GTCTTCGGTGGATTCTCTATCAAATTTTCTGGATTTTAATATAGCTTTAGTTGATTTAACGCTGTTTGAAGTTCTTCCGAAATCATAAATTAGCTGATCTAAAAAGAACCCGGATTCTCGGCCGATAAAAGGGACAATTATTCTGGAACTTATCTGAGGGTAATAGACTGATTTAGCATTTTTAACCCCTGCTCTTGATATATCTACTGTTGCGTCTGATATTTCTATTGCCGGGTTATTTTCAATTGCGAGCCCTATAGCCTCTTGTAGAGTGAGTACTCTTTTCTCCTGGGCATGAAGTCCGCTAACCCCAAAGTATAAAGTTAATACCAGCAGCAGAGCTATATAACCTGTTTTCGTTATACTATTCATAATTTCAAACCAATAATATGACTCTAAAACCTATACGTTGCAACATTTTTCTCATGCCGTAAAATACCATATGCCATTTGGAATATATGTTCACATCCCTTATTGCGTTACAAAGTGCCCGTACTGTGACTTTAATTCTTACGCAGTGGGCTCTAAATTCCCGGAAATAGAGTATACAGATTCGCTCTTGCAAGAACTAGAACTTTATCGAGATGATATCACAGGTACTGAAATCACCTCTATATTCTTTGGTGGTGGCACGCCGTCCCTGTTTGATCCTTTGAGCATAGAAAGAATTATTTCGAGGATATATGAAATCACCAGTCCTAGAGAAAATATTGAGATTTCTCTTGAGGTAAATCCCAAAACAGCTGATCTGGATAAGCTAATTGGATTGAGATCGGCAGGGATAAATAGAATTAGCGTGGGTGTTCAGTCTTTTTCAGAAAGGAAGCTTAATTTTTTGGGCAGAATAAACTCGCCTGAGGACAGCAGAAGAATACTTAAGGATATTGTCCAAGCGGGATTTGAGAACTATAGCATGGATCTAATGTACGGGACTAAGGATGAAACATTTTCAGAGTGGCACAATGATTTAAATTATGCACTTACTTTTGATTACCCTCATATCTCGGCTTACTGCTTAACGATTGAGGACGGGACAGAATTTGGTAGGAGATACGCGCTGGGCAAATTGAAAGTACCCTCTGATGATAGGCTCACAGAATTTATAACTTACACGACTGATTTCCTGGAAGCTTCAGGATATAATCAATACGAAATCTCAAACTACGCAAAAGAGGGCTCAGAGTGCGCCCACAATATGCTTTATTGGAAAGGCGATAGTTACTTAGGCATAGGGGCGGGGAGCCATTCACATTTCTCTATGGATAATTCGAGTTTATGGGGAGAGAGATGGGCCAATTTGAGAAGTCCTGCGTTATATATGAAATCTGTTCAAGATGGGGATAAGCCCCTAGATTTTACTGAGCAGCTAAATAGGGATGAGGTTGTTCAAGACAAGGTTCTCATGGGGCTCAGGTTAAAAGAGGGGATCAACATTTCAGAGTTAGAAGCCAAATTTGAATTAAATACTGACATGAATAAGATCGGGCGGCTTGTTGATGACGGCTTTTTAGAAAATACAAATAGCTCGTTCAGGTTAACTAAGAAAGGAACTTTGTTATCTAATGCCGTTATTCTCAAGTTTGTTGAGGCTCTAAGTTAAAGAATCTTTTTTAGAAAGTGTTTTTCACCATTGGACATAATGTAGTAGTTCTCACCTTCTTTCTTCAAGTATTTCATAAATTCATAATATGCAGCTCTTGTAAATCTTGCATCAAATTCGCCCTGTTTAATTTTGGCATAGGGAATGTTCTCACTATTAATAGTTAGGGTTTCTAAGTCGAGTTTCTCTTGGGTTTCATCATTTAAAATGATAAAAAAGTCCTTGCCCCTCTTATTGACCATTTTTACTACAAAGGGGGTGTCTTCAACTTCTATGTAGAGTTTCCCGCTTCCCTCATCTAGGTAATATCTTCCCTCCCCGTCGCGCTTTAGCAGTTTATTGTTGTATAGGTAGGTGATGCGGTGCCGGATTTTAATTCCGTCCTGAAACCAGTTGCCCCTTTTGTCTATTAAGAATCTGTATTTTATTTCTTCTTGTTTGCTCATCAGGATTTATTATAACGAATTTGTCGGCTAAGAATATAAGCCGCTATTCACCTAAAACCTTAACAACAACTCTTTTCCTTCTACCGCCGTCAAACTCTGCATAAAAAACTCTCTGCCATGGGCCAAGGTCGAGTTTTCCCTTAGTGATAGGCACAATCACCTGATGGTGCATAATCAAATTTTTTAAATGCGCGTCACCGTTATCTTCACCTGTCTGATGGTGTCTATAATCGTTTCTGAATGGGGCGAGCCCCTCAAGCCATTCCCATATGTCTTGAATTAAGCCTCCTTCAAGGTCGTTTACATAAACTGCAGCCGTTATATGCATAGCGGAAACTAATACAAAACCCTCCTGCACCCCGCTTTTATCCACAATAGTTCTGATGGTGTCAGTAATATGCACCATCTCGCGCTTATGTTCAGTGTTGAACCACAAGTACTCTGTAAAGCTTTTCATGATTTATTCCCCTTTGAGATAATAAAGTCTGATATTATTAGAGAGTAGCGAGTCTTGTCTATTAAGAAAAGGCTTCTTCTATTTTAGTATCTTTAACTCCGGAGGTTCAGATGATTATTGAATTAAGCATTATACCAATTGGTGTAGGGGCTTCGTTATCTAAGTACGTTGCGTGCGTAATGAGAGTTATTAAAGAAAGTGGGCTCAAGTATGAATCACATTCAATGGCTACGAATATAGAATGTGATTGGGACGATATAACTCCCTTGGTCAAGAAATGTCATGACGAGCTTAAAAAGATGGGGGTTGAGCGTATTAGCACATCGATTAGGATAAGTGAGAGGACGGACAAGCCCTACACAATGGAAGGCAAGATGATCAGTTTGGAAGAGAAATTATAGGGCGCCGCAAATCTATAATTAATGATTTATTTCTTGACTGCCCCATACATTTAAGGTTAATACTTTTGACGATATGAGAGAAGACTGGAAGTATTGGATTGCACTAAGCATGGTAAATGGAGTGGGGATCGTATTAATTCGCAACCTCCTTACTAAGTTTTCTAATGTCAAAAATATATTTGAAGCCTCAAAGAAAGAGTTGGCTCAAATAGAGGGGATTGGGGCCAAGAATGCTGAGGCTATAAAAAGTTTTAATGATTGGGAAAGAGTAGATCAGGAATTAGAAAAGATTGAAAATGGGGGATGAATTTACTTACTCTAGATGCTCCTGAATTTCCGCCTTCGTTATTGCAGACTTGCAATCCGCCCCCACTTCTTTATATAAAGGGAGAAATTCTGGAGCAGGATATGCTCTCGATAGCCATAGTTGGTAGTAGGGTTCCAGATCGCTATGGTAGAACGATTACCGAAACCCTTTCCGCCGAGCTTGTTTCAATGGGAGTCACAATAGTTAGCGGTTTGGCCCGAGGTATAGATTCCATTGCTCAATCAGAAGCAATTAAGCATGGTGGGCGCACAATAGGCGTGTTGGGATGTGGGCTTGATCACATATATCCTCCAGAAAATAAGGATCTATATAAATCAGTGTCTCAAAACGGGGCTGTAATATCAGAATTTAATTTGGGAACACCTCCAGTCGCACAAAACTTCCCAAGAAGAAATAGAATAATTAGCGGGCTATCGTTAGGGGTAGTTGTCGTTCAGGCTTCTGAGAAGAGTGGCTCACTTATTAGCGCTTCTTTTGCTCTTGATCAGAATAAAGAAGTTCTTGCGGTCCCGGGTGATGTTACGAAGAAACTTAGCCGCGGTACAAACTGGCTTATCAAAAAAAGGGCTAAGCTTGTAGAGACGGTGGATGATATAGTAAGTGAGATAGATAGTTTAAGAAACTTACATAGCCCAGGTTTATTCGAAGAGGATAGGCTAGAAAAAATTGCAACCTCCCTCACCCAAAACCAAAAAGAAGTATTCTCGGTTCTGAATAAACAACCACTCCACATAGATGAAATAATAAGATTGACCGGCATAGAGTCTTCAAACCTACTCTCTATCTTACTTTCACTTGAGCTAAATGATTACATTGCCCAGCTTCCGGGTAAGCACTTTCAGGTTAAGTGATATTTTTTTCAAACTTGCATTAGATTCTCTGAGATTGAATAATATTAAAGGATTATAAATCTTAGAGTAAGTCCCTGTAATATAGTTTAAGGAAATATGAATTAATCTGCATGATCTAAATGGAGGAGTTGATTATGATAACTAATTCTCGTTTGAGAATCCTAAGTTTATTCCTGGTTACTGCACTAATAGCTGGAGGACTTTTTATGTTCTCATGTTCTTCGGACAACAATCCAGATAAGATTAGCGGTTTTGTTTTAAGTGGCAATCAGCCTCTTGAAGGAATGATTGTAACTCTTCGTAGTAGTGGCACGCAGACTGGGATTAGTATCCTGGGGGTAGCAGAAACTGATGAGACGGGGTTCTTCAGCATTTCATTCAACGCTCCAACTAATCCTGAAGCAATTTTATATATTACAGCAGATAGCAGTGTAACTGGTACAGCAACTAGTGGAATTGAACCTGATTCGGATTTTGTCAGACTGGCAACTATGATGCGTGATATCCCTTTTGATGCTGAAGTTGTAATAAACGAGAGAACGACAGTTGCTACAGCTTATACAATGGCTCAATTCTTTACTCTGGAAGGAATAGACGGATCATTTCCAGGTCTTCAAAATGCAGCTGATATAGCTCAAAACCTGGTAACCCTTTCAGACGGCGATGTGAGTGATTTTCTCAACGGTCTTCCGAATGGGGCGAGCACGTCGACTCGAGCCACTTTTAATTCACTTGCCAACATGCTAGCTTCCTGCGTTCGGGAAGAAAGTAACTGCGATACTCTTTTTGATTTGGCAACTACTCCTAACGGTTTAATACCCGCAAATACACTTCGGGCTATTTCTAATATTGCCCGTTTTCCGTGGCAGAACGTGCAGGAGCTTTTTGAATTGTCACAAGAAGAAACGATATATAGCCCTGCGCTTGCTTCAGATATAGATATCACCGCCTGGACTCTTGCGCTGGTCTACACAGGAAACGGAATGGAGCTTGACGGACCAGGTAACATAGCTTTTGACGCAGATGGAAACGCATGGGTATGTAACAACTATATATTTAATCCAGGTCCAGTTGACCCCGATGATGTGGTTTGTGGAGACGACCACGTCCTTAAATTTACTCCTACGGGTGACGACGCTCCGGGTGCTCCATATCAGGGGGGCGGTCTATATGGAGCAGGATACGGAATTACGCTTGACCCGGACGGCAATGTATGGGTGGGCAACTTTGGTTTTCAGGGCTCAAATTGCCCGCTTGATTTTGAGGAGCTATCACAATCAGTGTCAAAATTTGCACCTGACGGTACGCCCATCTCTCCTAACAGTGAAGGCGACGATCCCGGCGGTTTTAAGGGAGCCGGCAATCTCATACAGCAGCCACAGGGCGTTGTGTCCGACAGGGACAGGAATATCTGGATTGCCAGCTGCAGCAGCGACAGCGTGGTGCAGTTTCCACAAGGAAAACCAGAGCTTGCGTTTAACATACAGCCGCTTGACGATATGGGTGAGTCTCTTGTTATAAAGCCCTTTGATATCGCTATTGATGCCAAGGGAAACGCCTGGGTAACGGGTAATGAGAGCAATAGTGTTATCGCTGTTGATAAGGAGGGAAATCTTCTCCATTCACTGATTGGTGACGATGCGCAGGAAGCCGGAATATTTTTACCGATGGGTGCTGCGACCGATACTCTTGGAAATGTCTGGATTGCGAACTCCGGAATAACCAAAATCATTTGTGACGGAACGACTGTTCCTACATTAATTGACATCATTGCTCTGACTGAGGATCCTTTTTTCACTGGCCCCAAAGCTTCTGTTACTATGATAAGCGGGGACGGCACACCCTCGGGTCCTTTTAAAGGAGGCGGTCTTTTAGTACCCTGGGGAATTGCAGTGGACGGGGACGGCAACGTATGGGTATCGAATTTTCAGGGCAGCGCAGTGTCTCAATTGTGCGGCGCCTCTACAGAGAACTGTCCTCCAGGTCTTGAAACCGGAGACCCTATCACTCCTGATGGCGGATATTTCTTTGACGGTTTAAAGCGTAATACCGCAGTTGAAATTGATCCGTCGGGCAATGTGTGGCTTACGAATAACTGGGAGATTTTTGCAGTCGCGCAAAACCCGGGCGGACGCTCGCTTGTGGTATTTGTAGGGCTTGCAAAACCTGTTCAGGCTCCTTTAATCGGTCCCCCGCAAAAGTGATCAGCTAACTTTAGTATGCCTTGAGTCTAATACCAAAGTATGTTGTAATTGTACTTCTATGGTAATATGAAAATTCTTATATTGCTTAAAATATTGAGTACTCAGGTAATACAAAGTGGCTGAGAAAAAAAGACCTTCCAAGCAGGAACTCAAACCTATTAACATAATAGTAGCATGCTGTTATCCATTATATGGTGAAGGTATTTCTAAACTTCTATTAGAGGATAAAAAAATCGGTGTTGTTTCTGCTGTATCGACACTCATTGATTTAATAGAATCCTGTAAAGAGTATAAATTTGATATTTTGCTTCTTGATGTGGAAGTTAAGGGCTTGAATCTAAAGAAGATGTTAACCCTGGTTAAAAAAAACAAGAGCGCAAAAGTTGTTTTGTTAATCGACAGCAATTATAGCGAGAACTTGTTAATAAACGGAATACGCTCAGGTATAAGGGGTTATGTCCACAAAGACATAGAATCTTCAGAACTAATAAAATCGGTAAAAGCCGTCTACGATGGGGACCTTTGGGCCGAAAGAAAATTAATGGGTAAAGTTGTTGATGGTTCAACTTATCCAACTAAAGAAGTTAATCTCAAGGGGCAGATTTATGATTTAACAGAGACTGAAATCAAGATCATAAAATTAGTTCTTACCGGGATGACTAATAAAGAGGTTGCCGATGAACTATATATAAGTGAGAAAACAGTAAAGTTTCACCTATATAAAGTTTTTAAAAAGCTCACTCTCAAAAACAGATCTGAACTAATGCTCTTTGGATTTCGCAACGGTCTTATTAGCTAGTTCAACTATGCTTCAGGGCTTTAATCTGCAGTAAATTGATTATAGCAAGAAATGTGGGATTGGATTTTTATGTGTAAGGATTTCTTTGTATTAAATTCATTTTTTCGTGATATGCTAGTATGCTTTTAAAAATCAGAGGCTAAATTATGAACATAAGTGTAATTGGAACCGGATATGTTGGATTAGTTACAGGAGCCTGTTTAGCGGGTAGCGGAAACAACGTAATTTGTGTAGATATTGATCAAGAGAAGATAAACGGTCTCAAAGAGGGGCATGTTACATTCTATGAACCCGGGCTCGAAGATATTGTCAGAAAAAATATTAAAGAAGAGCGTCTTCATTTTACAACTGATCTCGATTACGCCGTAAAAAACTCGTCGGTAGTGCTAATTGCCGTAGGAACTCCCCCAAACGAAGATGGCTCTGCTGATACCAGCGCTGTTATAAATGTCGCAAGCTCTATAGGAAAAAGCCTTGATGATTACAAGGTTATAGTTACAAAAAGCACTGTGCCAGTCGGGACTACAGAGATGATACGTGATGAGATAAATAAGGTTACGGATATTAAGTTTGATGTAGCTTCAAACCCCGAATTCTTAAAAGAGGGCGCTGCGGTAGAAGACTTCATGAAACCCGACAGGGTTTTAATTGGAGTCGACAACGAATCTGCGGCTCAGATTTTAAAAGAACTTTACACCCCCTTTATGAGATCAATGGACAGGGCTGTTGTGGTATCGATCAGATCCTCTGAGTTGGCCAAATATACCGCCAACGCAATGCTTGCTACTAGAATTTCTTTTATGAACGAGATTGCTAATTTATGTGAGGTAGTGGGCGCAAATATTTCAGAAGTAAGAGTCGCTATAGGTTCTGATGATAGAATAGGGCGTCATTTCCTCTTTCCCGGTATTGGATATGGAGGTTCTTGTTTTCCGAAGGATGTCAAAGCTCTTATTAATATTGGTAGTGAATATGGCTCAGAGCTTCATATTTGCAGAGCTACTGATGAAGTAAACACAAAACAGAGGGAACTCTTTTGGAAGAAAATTGAAAATTATTTTGAAGGACAACTTGAGAGTAAAAAAATATCAATTTGGGGAATTTCTTTTAAACCTAAAACGGATGACATTAGAGAAGCCCCTTCGCTATTTATCATAGAAAAGCTGCTTTCAGCCGGAGCATCGGTAACTGTTCATGATCCTGTGGCAATCGAGAATACGAAAGCTCATTTTGGAGATAAAGTGAATTATGCCGTTTCTAACTATGCTGCCTGTGAAGGCACAGATGCGCTGGTTATCAATACAGAGTGGAATGAGTACCGGCAGCCTGACTTTCAAAAACTAAAGGAATTAATGAATGGGAATGTTATTTTTGACGGGCGCAATTTATATAACCCGGATACTTTAAAGAAGATTGGAATTAAGTATGTCGGGGTAGGAATTGGCAACTAACAATTATTGTATAATCAGAAACGATTTCTAATTAAGAGTTTTTAATGATTTTATAGT
>SPCL01000083.1 GCA_004525335.1 Thermodesulfobacteriales bacterium | reverse complement strand
GTATCGGGCAATAGCCCGCCGAGGTATATAACTTGTTTAAGGTTGCGGCCGGCTTGGACGAAATTGTTGGCAGCCAGTCTGTCTCGCTCCGCATACCCCTTGCCGCCGCACATAGAGTGTACAAGATAGTAGGCTGCGTCTATATCTTTCAGCGCAGGGGCAAGTGACTCGAGGTTTAATAAGTCCCCAACGCATATTTCGACTTTATTCTCCCATGATCTCCCCTCGATTCTAGACGGATCCCTTACCAGTACTCTAACTTTTATCCCCTTTTGCAGAAGGTCGGGAATTAGCCTTCCCCCTATATATCCTGTAGCGCCTGTCACCAATACTTTCATCTTGTATCCTCCAAAATTATAAGAAGACTTTCAGCTTTTGCCCTTTGCTCGACGATGCGATTTTCTGAAGAGCCGATTTTTCAATCTGTCTTATCCGTTCCCTTGTAACGCCGAATTTGCTTCCTATCTCATCAAGTGTATGCACTGAGCTTGTCCCAAATCCATAACGCATTCTTACGATTTCCTGTTCTTTTTCCGATAGTGATTGCAGGAGCTCGCTCAAAAGACTCTTCATGTTTTTGTTGTCAACATTATACTCCTGACTATGAGGATTCTTGTCCGGGAGAAAATCTATATATGACTTGCTTTTGTCTTCTCTTATCGGATTATCAAGCGAAACAACTTTGTCTGTACCATCGAGTACCGCCTCTACTATATCTATTGATAGTTTAGTTCTATCCGCAATCTCTTGTGGATAAGGTTTCCTTTCGAGCTCCTCCTGTAGCATATATTTTGCTTTAAATACTTTGCTAGACTGTTCAAGCACATAGACAGGAACTTTAATAGTTCTGGTTTTTTCAGCAAGCGCTCTCGTGACCGCCTGATGTATCCACCATGCGCCGTAGGTTGAAAACTTAAACCCCTTTGTATGGTCAAATTTCTCAACCGCCCTGATCAGACCCAAATTTCCTTCCTGAACAAGATCAGTCAAAGGAAGTCCTCTTCCAAGGTGTCTTTTTGCTATGTTGATTACAAGTCTTAGATTAGCCTTTATAAACTTAGACTGAAGCTCTGCGGCTTTTTTGGTATATCTGTTTTTATAAGCTAGCAGTTTCTTTTTTTGCTTAGAATCCATATCTTCAGATCTTTTAAGCAATTTATCTATTTTGCTGACCCTATTATTGCATTCTTTTATCTGTGCTGCTATTTCTTTTTCCTGATCTCCCGTGAGAAGAGGCTCATGAACTAAATCCTTGAAATAAACATAAAGCACTCTCTCTTCTTCAAATTTTGTCCACTTGTAATTGTCATTCTGAGTAGGAGTATTCTTAACGTCTTCAGAATTTTCATCAAGCCCTAAGTGCACCAGTTGTTCTTCATGATCTTGATTGTCTATATCTAATTCAATGCTATTGAATTCATCTGCTTGATCAAATGAATCATAGATTTGGTTATTATCTGAAAGAATATTTGAACTATCACTAAAATTGTTGTCTAAAAGTTTATCCGTATAATCCATTTTCTCTCTCCCATTACTTTTTATTTTTATCCGAGCTGCGTTTAAGCAGCCCGGATATATTAAAAACTAATTGTCATCAGGGATAATGACGGCATCTATTACATGAATTACTCCATTGCTTGCCATAATGTCGGCCGTTACAACGGTTGCGTTATCTACATGTACTTTTCCGTCTTTTACTGCAATCGGTATTCCTTTACCATTTACCGATTTTGCTTCTTTAACTTTCACTACATCTGCCGAGGTCACTTTCCCAGGTACCACATGGTATGTGAGAATAGCTATCAATTGATCCTTGTTCTCAGCAAGAAGTAATGTTTCTACTGTCCCCTCTGGAAGAGCAGCAAAAGCCTCATCTGTCGGGGCGAATACTGTAAATGGCCCTTCGCCTCTGAGAGTCTCTTCAAGACCTGCGGCTTGTACTGCTGCTACAAGTGTCGTAAATGAACCTGCACCTACAGCAGTGTCTACTATGTCTTTACTTTTATCACTGCCAGAAATAGCTTGTACAGACCCAAACGCTAAAACCGCCACTAACACAAAAAACAATGATTTAATTCTACTCATGTTAACACCTCCTAAAGTGTTATGAATTTCCACCTATTGAAATCTCAGTGGATATCTAACATATGTCTATTAGATGTCTAGTAGTATATTTAGGTGTATAATATATGTCAAGCATTATTTTTAGTTAATAGGAAATAACTCGATTGCATTATTTTGGACTAGATTTCTAGTGAAAAGAGTGTAATCGGTTATCAAAGTTACAATAAGAGATAAATAAAAATTGTATTTTTCATATTGACATATGTTAGACAATTATTTAACATGATTATATGAATCAACCGGAAACTGTAATGGACAAGAAATTTTCAATGAAAGTAGTATCGATGAGAACTGGGCTTAGCGCACATGCTATAAGGGCTTGGGAAAGAAGATATAATGCTGTTTTACCCAAAAGGGATTCCAATAACAGAAGGTATTACACAGAAGAAGATATAATCAGATTATCATTACTAAAAAAAGCGACTGACGCCGGGTTTGGTATTAGTCAGGTTGTCAGTACAAGCGATGAAGAGCTTAAAGAACTAATAAGCAGCATGCCTATAATCGAACTTCCTATTAAGCGGTATGATTTAGAATCAAGAATTAATTCCAATGAAAGTAGCTTTGAAGACTATGTTGAGAGATTTATGAATGCTCTTGAGCAAATGGATTCTAAGACACTTGAGAATTTGCTTCTACAGGCGGAGCTTGATTACGGCCTAAATGCCATGATTGAGAAGGTTATTGTTCCTCTAATGGAAGAGATAGGAGAGGGGTGGAGAAGGGGTAACCTCAGAATATCACATGAGCATTTAGCCTCCCACGTTATAAGGACGTTCTTGAGCGGTGTCCTGGCGACGAATAAAAATATCCCCGGAGCACCTAATGTTCTAGTAACAACGCCTGCAGATCAGTGGCACGATATTGGGGCTTTGATAATAGCGGTTACAGCAGCGAGCGAGGGGTGGAATGTTACATATCTAGGGGCAAACCTGCCTTCAGAAGAAATAGCTGGAGCTGTAAAACAAAATAGTTGCAAAGCAGTAATACTTAGTATTGTCTACCCTGAGGATGACCCTGTACTAGTTCAGGAGATCAGAAAATTACGGCGCAGCTTGGCTGATAATGTCTCTATCATAGTCGGCGGCAGAGCCAGCGTAAGTTATAAAAAAGTGCTTGATGAGATTGGCGCTTCAAGAGTTGATAGTCTATATAAAATCCGCACCACGCTTGAATCCCTCAGATCAGGGAACTAGTTCCCTATTTGTTTATTTCCTAATACTAGTTTGATTAATAGAAAAGTAAGTCCGGCGCCTCTGTTAAGAAACGCCGGGTTATTTATGTGTATTTATGAATTGAAGTTTAAGCAGTAACTTGACGTATTCTCATGAACCAAAATCCTGCAATACCAGCAAACGCAGCGAAAGATATAAGTCCCCACTCACTCATTGTAGGTACATCAGTTGGAGGAGCCATCCTGATAGCGATAGTACACGCTCTCCAATTTCCAGTGATATTGCCTGTTGAAACCTCTGTACCTGTAGGTCCGTCGACAAAAGAGATCTGGGTTGTCGCCTCCAACTCTAACAATCCAGCACCTCCACTTACTACGGACGAGGACGAGCCTGATACCTCGTCATTAGAGCTCATGTGGCCAAGGACCGGTGGTAATTGAACACGAGAGAAAAAAGCAAATATCCTTACGACCTGTGAGCCTGGCAAGGTATTGACTGAAGGAGCTACCGACACCTCGGAATTACCACTGTTACATGCAACAGCGATAATCGGGTTAGCCGGGTCTACATCACTGTATCTGAATGACCCCGCGGTAAAAGGCTCACTACGGATATTCCAGTTGCAGCTGATGTCTTCTGAAGCGGGATTGTCTGTGAACCGTCCCCAGATTCCAAGCGCGATTCGCCCATCCACACTAGCGTCCGTATCAAGGGTTTCCCATGTACCGGGAGTAGGATCAGAAAACATGACGCCAGGCTCAAACGGTGATATAGCGCAGAAGATAAGCTCATAATCTCCAATTAGGCCTGATCCTGATCCGGTTGGAACAACTGCGGACGTTAAAAAAATCGGTTCTCTCAGCATTTGAATCTGCATCGTTGACCAATACGTTCGATTGAGAATAATTTGCAAATAAGAACATGGATAATATTAAAATCGGTAAGAAAAGAAGTTTTTTCGCCATCTTAATCCTACTACTTTGGAATTTGCTGGATTATAGCATATATAAATATTAAAAAAAGTAGTATTTTTATATGGGGAACAGATAAGGTCATATGTTATTTGCTCTCTTTCTCAGGAGTATTTGGCAATCCAGTTAGTCCCCATGCTATAATTAAGAGCAGAGCTAGAATGAGTGGCAGATGAGGGCTAACCTGATACAGATAACCTGCGCTCATCCCTCCTATCGCAGCTCCGAGGAAGCTGGATAGGTTATAAAAACCTGTAGTTATTCCGCGTTTTTCCTGCCCGACTCTTTGTGTAAGAAATGCAGGGAAAACGGATTGAAGGATGGTGTGACCCATAAAATACGCCATTCCCGACAAATAGAGCACAAAAGTGAAAAACGAGCTTGCGGGGTAAACAAGGAAACTAATAGCAATAAGTGCCCAAGCGCTTGTTATAGCGATTTTTAATATCCCTCTTTTTTCCGCATACCTTACATATGGGTAAGCAAAAAGCGCAGTAGGGATGAGCGCTACAAGGTAAACCTTCCACAAATCAGCCTCACTCACTCCAAGGCTGGTCCAGCTAAGTGGGTAGATGAATACAAACATATTTACTGTTAAAGATATAATTCCTGCCGATAGAAAAAGTTTTTTGATCTCAGGGTGTTTTAAGTAGCTCAGAACTGCGGATTCTTCATGAATAAGCTCTTTCTTCTCTATTGTAGGGAAGAATAATATTGTTATCAGTATCGCCAAGACACTTAAGGCCGCAAGTATATAAAAAAGCGAAGAGAATCCTATCTTAGATGCTAGTAACGGGCCAATTATTATTGCTAAAAGAAAACTGGCTCCTATCGTGATCCCGACTATTGTAAAGGCCTGCGCTCTTACCTCGTGGCGGGTTACATCTCCAAGGGATGCTACGGCAACTGAGCTTACGGCGCCCGCGCCCTGAATTATTCGTACAATGATCAGCTCGTTTATATTGTCAGCCATGCCGCATATTACGCTTCCAATTGCAAATATGGCAAGCCCGATGATTAAAATCGGTTTTCTTCCGATTTTGTCGCTTAGCCATCCAAAGGGTATCTGCAAGACGCTTTGCACAAGGGCGTATATCCCAAACGCTATTCCCGCAAGTGCCAGGTCAGCGCCTGGGTACTTCTCGGCATAAACACTGAATACCGGGAGGATTAAAAAAATCCCCAGCATCCTGATCGCCATTATAAACCCTACCGTTGCGACCGCTTTAATTTCAATTTGATTAAGTTTCATGCTTTTATCTATGATGGAAATACGTATAAAATTATTTTTAATTCTAACACGGTCGCTTAAAATTGATATAAGGTAATTGATACTATTTTATGGGCGTGTTAGCTTTTAGAGATAATGACGGATATAAAATCTGCACAAAATATAGAATCCGACTCATTTGACCGCGAACTTTTTAAAAAACTTTGCTTAGAGTCCCAAGCGCTAAGCTCCTTAATAGAAAGCGGGTCAAATCTGCTACCCAATTTTGATGCTCTGATACTAGATATGTTTTGTGCCTTCTATAAGCATAATGTTTTGTTCTTACCTGAAGATAAGACCAAAAAAGGCTCAGCCCTAGCCAGAAAACTACTTGATAAGATTTTCCATGACCAACATTACAAGGAACTTAGAGAAGACACTACGCTTGAGGGGTTTAAGTCCGCTCTTGCCACTATAGATATGGGCAGTCAGCTACTAAGCTGGCTCAGATCCGACGATGGACCTGGTGAAAAGAAACTCTTAAAAGACTGGGAAGTTAAGCAAGCAGAGGAGAATGTTCAGGAACTAAAAGAAGAGATGGAAACATGGGATGAGGTTGAAGAAGAGAATGATGATATGGGAGATGCTTTTAAAGAAGCAAAGGAGCAAAAAGAGTCTGAATTAGCAGACGAAGAAGACAACCTCAATCAACTCATAAAAAAACAACAGGAAAACCATGAAAATATGGACTTTGATATGGACAAGATGGTCAAAACTTCTTTGGAGCAGACCAATCAAAATATTGAAGAGTCTGAGGATCAAACCGACTCCTGGGACTCCTCAATGGGCAACCCCGAAGGCGGTAAAGGGGTTGGTGAAAAACTAGACCTTGCAGCCAAACTTTCTAAGAACGATAAACTAAAAAAGCTCTCACTACTTGTAGGCAGCTTAAAGGAGGAAATGTTATCTACTAGACGCAAAGTCTGGTCTAAAAGAGGGGCTGAAATAGTAGATATCACAGTTGGGAATGATATAGGCAAGATAATTCCCACAGAGCTTGTATCACTCAGACATAAATTGCTTAAGCACGATTTTAAAAAGCGTTTTATCGAGGGCACGCTTTCTCAGTATTCCCTTAAAGAAGACAGGGGCAGGGGGCCGATGGTTATTTGTTTAGACGGTAGCTCCTCTATGGATGGTAATAAGGAGCTTTGGTCAAAAGGGGTTTGTTTAACCCTCCTTGATATCGCTAAAAGAGAGAGACGTAAATTTAACGTCGTTGTGTTTTCTTCTGGAGGCGCGCCGCTTAAAGTATTTGAATCCGTTGGTAAAGAGGGTCTATCAGGTTGGGGAATGAAGGAGTCTGAGATCATGGAGCTGGCCGAATATTTCCCCGGAGGCGGCACTAACTTTGAAGAGCCTCTTAATAAAGCAGTCTCACTTTTAGAGAGTTCCAAATTCAAAGGTGGAGATATTGTATTTATTACTGATGGAGAGTCCAACGTAGGGGATATGTTCTTAAAAACATTTAAAGAGAGTAAAGAAAAACTACGATTTAAAGTCTACTCAGTTTTAATAGACCTATCAGAAAGAGAATCATGGGGGACTTTATCTACATTCAGTGATAAGGTAACCTCCGTATCCAAGCTAACTTCAAAAGATGCCAAAGGACTTTTTATGGATCTTTAATCGCCTGAATTTAAATGCAAAATAAAGAAAGCCATTCTTATTAAAAACTTTTTTTCTTCCTCTTTGCCAATTCCTGCATATCTTCATGTTTATCAGACTCATCAACTATTTCCTCACCTAGCAAGGATTCGATTACATCCTCCAAACTGACGATTCCGATAAACTCTTTATTGCCGTCCCTTACACAAAAGAGGTGGCGGCGAGTAAGAATAAATTTGTCCAGAAGTTCGTGTAAAGGCGTGGCTCCGTGAACGAAATCCGGGTGCAACATCAAGCTGCTAATCTTTGTATCCAACTTTCCTTTGAGTAATGCGAAATCAATATCACGTCTGTTAACAATTCCTATTATATTCTTAGGGTCTTGTTCTACATACACCGGCATTCGGCTAAAATACCAATTATCAGCGTCTATATCTATGTCCTTGAGAGCCATGTTTCCCGGCAAACCAAAAACAACAGAACGGGGGGTCATAATTTCTTGGACTTTCAATCTGTCCAGTCTCAAAGCGTTTACTATCATGCGAGCTTCATGAGACATTATGGTGCGGCTTTGACGACTAAGTAGTGCAAGACTTATTACATCTTCCTCTGTTGGGAAATTTATATGCGCCTTTTGCCCCCACATTCTGGTAATAAAAGCGGTTAGCTTCACAAAGGGCCATAGCGCTTTTACCAAAAATGTAATAATTCCCGCCAACCGAGGAGCGATTGAACTTGCAAAAGTCACTCCCAAAGACTTTGGTAGTATTTCACTTATAAAGAGAACAGCACCCGTGAAGAGTCCGGAAAATACACCCAGCCAAACATCGCCATAATACTTGGCAATTAATCCAGCCGACCAAGTAGCGCCGATTATATTAATAGTTGTATTAAGAGTTAGTATTGCAGCAATCGGTTCATCAATTTTATCTCGAAGTTTTGAAAGTTTTATCCCGTTAGGATCGCCGCTCCTTTTTAAGGATTCGATACGGCTCCGTGGTATGGAATATAGAGCAGCTTCCATAAGTGAGCACAGAAAGTAACCCAATAGCGTAATACCTACTATAACACCTATAGCAAACATACCTTCTTTTCCCTACAATTCTTATTATGGAATATTAATATTTTTACGTTTTTTTCTCTTTGCCAATTCCTGCATATCTTCATGAATATCAAGCTCGTCAACTATCTCTTCACCAATCAGAGATTCAATTATGTCTTCTAAGGTAACAATACCAATATATTCATCTTTTTCATTTCTTACACAAAAAAGGTGTCTTCGGGTAATGATGAATCGCTTAAGAAGCTCGTTGAGGTACATATCTTCTGATACGTTGTCCGGTGCAACCATTATGTTTCGTAGAGTTTTATCCCGCTCGCCGCTTAGTAAAGCCATTGATACATCGCTCCTTAGTGCTACACCCACGATATTGTCTGGATCACCTTCGGCATAAACCGGTACCCTGCTATAATGCCAGTATTCCGAATCTAGATTGATATCGCCAAGAATTGTTGTATCAGACATCTCTTGTACTACAGATTTAGGGGTCATAATCTCTCCTACTCTCATATCATCTAATCTGAGGGCATTTGTAACTATCTCAGCCTCTTCAGGGAGTATGCTGCCGCCTTGGTGAGTAAGGTCTGTGAGGCTCTTTAAATCATCCTCAGTTGGAAAGTTGAGATGTGAATTTTTACCCCATAGCTTAGTTATTAAGACGCTCAGTTTTACAAATGGCCATAGTATCTTAATAAGAAATTCAATTACTATAGAAAGACGCGGAGCAAGAGTGTTTGCATAGGCTACTCCTAGTGACTTTGGAATAATTTCGCTGAATATTAATACTCCGCCGGTGAAGGCACCTGAGAACACCCCTAACCAAGTATCTCCGTAATATCTAGCGACTAGAGAGCCTGCAATTGATGCTCC
>SPCL01000003.1 GCA_004525335.1 Thermodesulfobacteriales bacterium | reverse complement strand
CCAGTCCAGTACTATTACTACATATACCCAGCCAGTGTTTGTTATAACCTTTGTCATATCTATTCCCTACCACTGCTTAGGTTTATCTGCTCTAGGCTTTGGTCTTTCTGATACCCTCTTTGCTATTAGTCTTGTATTTGGTTTTACAGTAAGGTTATTCTCTCTCATTAACCTGTATACACCTTTTTATTTACTATTAATCCATCTATATATCTTAGATATGCCCATACTCTTCTATAACCCCAGAAGGGATGGTCTGCTTTTATATCTTTTATCCTTTTAAGTATGTATTCGTTACGAAGAGTTACAGAGTAAGACTGCTTTCTCATATGAACTCGTCCTCTGTTTTTTTTAATTCAACGGTGAGTGAGCCTATTATTTGGGTTAGCTCTTGATTCTTTTTACGAAGGCGGATTACTTCTCCAACGTCTTTCTTAGAATCAAACGCTTTATGAGCTTCAGATAAGAACTTATCACGCCAGATGTAGAATTGGTTCTGATGTATTCCGTACTCGTTACATATCTCTGATACTGGTCTTCCAGATAAGCCTTCTAGTACTATCTTGGTCTTGGTTTTAGAATCCCATCTCCTTCGCTTCATTGCTCCCTCCCTATGCCTTTTACAAAGCATTTTGCCAACTTAACTATACTTCGTTCTTAATGGGGAGCAGTATACTATTACCCTTGAAGAGGGGTGGATGTTTCCTCTGTTTTTTAAGTGATCCTCCTCTCTTCTTTTTTTCATACATTACAGAAACAACATACTGCTACACATTGGGTTGCTTTATAATCAATACCCTTCATGTTTGTCCGTATGTACTGAACCTATACAGTGCTTGACAGTTGTTATAGAAGTTTAATATAATCTAAAGAGGAGCTGCACAAATATAGGAGGTGAGTAATGGCTACAGTGACCGAAATTGCTCCGGATATTTATCGTATCTCAATATATGTTAAAGACTTTGACTTACAATTTAACCATTTTGTGGTCAAAGACGATGAACCACTACTTTATCATACCGGCATGCGAATTATGTTCCCGGAACTGCACGAAGCTGTTTCTAAATTGCTCGATCCGAAAACCATCCGCTATATAAGCTGGAGCCATTTTGAAGTTGACGAATGCGGTGCCCTTAATGAGTGGCTAGAGGTAGCACCCTCTGCAGAGCCGGTCTGTAGCGTGGTTGGGGCACTTGTAAATATTAACGACTTTTCTAATCGTCCACCAAGGGGTCTCCAAAAAGACGATGTGCTCCTCACTGGAAAACATCGCTTCAGATTTATTTCAACACCTCACTTGCCACATGGCTGGGACGCAGGATCCCTATTTGAAGAAACAAACGCCACTTTGTTCTGCTCTGACCTTTTTCATCAAATTGGTCAAGTTGAACCAGTCACGGAGTCCGATAAAATCCTTGGACGTACTCATAAGGCGATCACTGAATATCAGGGTGGGCCACTGATGGACTATCTGCCTTACACTAACAATACAAAACGACTTTTGTACAAGCTTGCCGATCTCAAACCCAAAACGCTCGCAATTATGCACGGGTCCAGCTTTAGTGGTAATTGTGAACGTTTGTTACATGAGCTGGATCCAGTGCTCAAAGAGGTGTTCGGCGATGAAAAAGGTCTTCAAACTTAGACTTTTAGTTAGTTATATCACGCACGTATAAAGTGATTTACTTGAGATTTATTTGTCACTTTATACATCTCGAAAGATTCAATTCTTAATCCGATTTTTTAATGAATATAAGTCTGACTTTAAAATGAGGCCGATACATAATAATCTTCAGATGATATTTGCCTCTATTTTCACCCATCGTTTATTTTTCTTCCTCTTCTAATCATCTTTACAAGAAAATCGGCTTCTTCTATTTTCAGAATTTTAGCAAGCAAGAAATAAATTACTGCTGCAATTACAATTGATGCTGCTAAAATCCCAATTTTTTCTAAAGAAAAAGCAGATTCATTCCAGAAAGTTAGTTTGGATATTCTCCAAATCACTACTCCCATAACTCCGGAGATCGCTGTCAATTTCACAAGCAGTACAATAATTGACTTTATATTTATATTTTCGACCCTTCTCTCAATGAGATAGAACAATAGAACAAAGTTTATAATAGATGAGATTGAGCTTGCTAAAGCAAGTCCTGTATGTTTGTAGCCAAAAGTGAATCCCAACACATAGCCTAGCACCGCGTTAACTATAAATGCTACAAAAGCAATAATGACAGGGGTTTTTGTGTCCTGCATCGAATAAAAAGCAGGCGCTGTTATCCTGATTCCTCCGACAGCCCATATACCGACCGCGTATCCTAAAAGCGCTTGAGATGTGAAAACTGTAGCTGCGTAGTCAAACTCCCCTCTTTGATATAGAAGATTGCAAATCGGAACTCTTAGAACTATCAGGCCTACTAGGGCAGGTATCAATATAAAAAACATGAGCCTTAGTGTAAAAGAATAAGTTTCTTTGAATTTATCAAATTCCTTTTTTGATACATAAGAAGACAGGCTCGGAAGAAGAACAGTTGCGATTGAAACCGCAATTATTCCGAGCGGAAACTCAATCAGCCTCTCTGCAAAGTACAGATAAGAGATCGTACCCTCTGTCATGAAGGATGCGTACTGGGTGTTAACCAAAATATTGATGTTGTATACAGCAACCCCAAATAGTTGCGGAATAATAAGAAACCCTATCTTCTTAACGGCCGGGTGACGGACTTGTTTGCGAAAGCTGAACAAAAAGCCACGTCCGTACAAGAAAGGCAATTGAAAAATAAGCTGTAAGATTCCGCCCGCTATAACACCAACGGCGGCGGCGTATATAGGAACATTAAAGTTCTTATAGAGAAACAAAACTGCAACTATTATACAAATATTTAAAATTACCGGGGAGAAAGCCGGGGCAAAAAAGTGTCTAAGAGAATTCAGAACGCCCATCGATAAAGCTGTAAGAGATATGAAAATTATGTATGGAAACATTATTCGGTTTAAGGAAACAGCTAATTCAAAAGTGCTTTCGTCAAACCCCGCGGCAAATAGCTTAATGATGTATGGTGATAAAAGTATTCCGCCTATAGATATCAGAATTAGGAGGAATACTAAAATAGTAAATACTGCATCTGCAACCTTCTTAGCCTCTTCTTTATTCTTAGTTTCCAGATACTGGGTGAAAACAGGTATAAATGAGATTGTAAGAGATCCTTCTGCAAAGAGTCTTCTCAGTAGGTTTGGTATTCTAAAAGCGACCCAAAACGCATCGGTTAACGCAGTAGCGCCGAAAAAATATGCTATTACTACATCTCTTGCATAGCCCGCTATACGGCTTAGAAAAGTAAGTGAGCCTACAATACCTGCAGAGCGGGTTATTTGTTCATGTTGCTTCATCTGTTATTCAACTTTGATTAGATGTTATATCGAGTCTACCTCTTCAAACTCAATCTCATTTTTCAGATAACCTAGAATTTTCATTACTTGATCTACCTGGTCCTCAGTGGGGGTTATTTGCATTATCCCCTTTGCAGGGTCTTGGGTCCTAACCCAAGCAATGTGCGAATAAGTCCCCATAATCGATTGAAAGTAAACGGTTTCAGAAATATTCTTAAGTTTTATATATATATTAGGCATATGAGTGTGGTTAGGAAAATTTAAGAAGATTATATCTTAATTTGCAGTTTTTGTCCGATTGTTCTTTTCTTATTGCTTGAGATGAGCCTCTTTACTATAAAAATTGGTTGATCAGGGTGGCATAAATTGGCATCCTTCATACTTTGCTATTTAGCTGTTTTGATCTGAAAGTCGTTTAATATCAGCACTATAGAATACATTATTAAAGTAGTAGTAAAAAACCGTATTATAATCTCGTCCTTTGTTTATAGCGTATAAATACCTTAATTACACCTAAAAAAGTGTGCTATTTTACCCTACCGTATTTACTAAAAAATTGATAAATGACGAAACCTTACTTGACAAAGTTAATACAATTTTATATAGTGGTTCAAAGTGGCACGAAGTGGCACAAGAGGGCGCAACATGTTCCGTGGAAGATACGAACATACAATGACCGACAAGGGGAGGATAAGCATACCCTCTAAATTTAGAGAGGTGTGTAGGGAGAAGTACGGCGGTGAGATCCTCATTGTTACCAACTTTGATAAATGTCTGGCGGCATACCCCCTTAGGGAATGGAATGAAATTGAAAGAAAAGTATCGGAGCTTCCTCAGTTCAAACAGGAAGTTATTTCCTTTTTACGATACTTGATGGGTAGCGCCGTTGATTGTCCGATGGATGGACAGGGAAGAATCCTTATCCCTCAATCGTTAAGAAATCATGCACATATCGATAAAGATGTAATTTTAATAGGTATGCTAACAAAGGTTGAAATTTGGTCTAAAGAGGTTTGGGAACAGGAAGAGTCTGATAATTCATATGAAGAATTTAAAAAAAGCAGGGAAATCCTTGCAGCACAAGGACTATAAGACCGTGGAAAATGCCATTTTAGAACAAAAGGCTCCGGCCCATATACCGGTTATGACTGAGGAAGTTCTAGACAACTTGATTACTAGAGAAGATGGATTGTATGTTGACGCAACTCTAGGCCTGGGCGGACACACTAAAGAAATATTAGATTATACAAACTATCAATCCCGTATTATAGGCCTTGATGTAGATGAAGAGGCTATTACCATCGCTAGTAATAATTTATCCAAGTACAAAAGCAATGTAGTTTTTAGGAATAGCAATTTCTCAGAGATAGACAGGGTTCTTTTGGACCTTGAGATAGAAGAAGTAGATGGAATTGTTGCTGATCTAGGAATGTCTTCATTTCAGCTTGATTCTAGTCAAAGAGGATTTAGTTTCATTCGTGATGAACGCTTAGATATGCGAATGGATGCTAGGTTAAGGTTTACTGCTTTTGATTTGGTTAACGAGATGAGTGTTGATGAAATATCTAAAGTTCTAAAAGTATACGGTGAGGAAAGGTGGTCAAGAAGGATTGCGAAACGTATAGTACAAACGAGAGAAGATAAGCCTATTTCAACATCAGCAGAATTAGCCAACCTGGTTTATGAGGCAATTCCCAAGAAATTTCACCCTGCCAGGATACATCCGGCGACCAAAACATTCCAGGCTTTTAGGATAGCAGTTAACCATGAACTCGATAACATAGAAGAGTTTATTGGTAAGGCAATACCTCTTCTCAAAACAGGAGGCAGATTAGTTATCATTTCATTTCATTCTCTTGAGGATCGGATTGTTAAGAATTTATTTCAAAACCTATACTCTCCGTGTATCTGCCCACCGGATTTACCAATGTGCGGATGTGGTAAAAAAAGCGAGATCAATATTATTACCCGCTCCCCACTTATTCCAAGTGAAGAGGAGGTAATGAATAACCCTCGGTCCAGAAGTGCAAAAATGCGAGTGGGCGAGAAACTCTGATATGTCTATTCTAAAAACATCTAGAAAAAAAGAAAGAAAGCAGTCCGGCAGTTCTATCTTATCCATAGGAATGATAGTTCTGATATTAATAGCTATTGGGCTTTCTCTTGTTTATGTACGAATCAAAGTTGAAGAGTTAAGCCTGGGATACGAGATATCAAGAAATAAGAAAAAAACCGAAGATCTGTTAAAAGATAATAGAACACTTCAATCAGACTTTATGACACTGAAATCTCCAGAGAAGCTTGAAAAATCGGCTACTCAGTTAGGATTTAAGTTTCCAACGCAAGAAGACATTATATATATCGAAAAAAATAAAGTAGTGGGTAAGTAATGAAGCCAAAGAGAAGCACAAAAAGAATTTCTCTTGCACGGGATTTGGATAAACCCCGTTGGAGAGTATTTATAATTGCCACTCTTATAATTGCACTCTTTGCTATGGTCTCAGTAAAAGCGCTTGAACTCCAAGTTCTGGATCGTGAGAGAGCGTTCAAAATGGCTAGAAAGCAGCATCAAGGCACTTCTACCCTTCTTCCTAGAAGAGGGAAAATTTTTGATAGAAATGGTAAGGAATTGGCTGTAAACATAGATGTAAAATCTATATACGCAAACCCAAAAAATGTTATAAATCCCAAGGAGACAGCAAAGATTCTATCTGAAAAACTTAATCTTCCTGAGGAGAGAATCTATAATAGAGTGGCTTCAGATAAATCTTTTGTCTGGATCAAAAGACTTGCAGACTCAAAACCTGCAGAAGAACTTCAAAACTCTGATATGAAAGGCCTGGGCTTTATTCCAGAGCCTAAGAGAATTTACCCCAACGGTACTCTACTAGGGCAAGTAATCGGATTCACTGATCTTGATTCTATAGGTATTGAGGGAATCGAGTACCGCTATGACAGCTCTCTAATTGGCAAGACCAGAAAAATCACGTTAAAAAGGGACGCTCGAGGGAATAAGATTTTAAGCGATCCAAATGAGATACAGGAAATTGATAGAGACGAAAGCTCTGGAAACGACATTGTTCTTACAATTGATTCCCAAATACAGCATATAGTCGAGCGAGAATTAAAAGAGGGGATAGAAGGGGTGGGCGGTGAAAAAGGTATGGCCCTAATAATGAATCCCGAAACAGGTGAAGTACTCGCTATGGCTTCGTATCCTTTTATAGATCCAAACTCATATAGTAAATTTCCTGAGTCAAATAGAAGAAACCTTCCTATCTGGTATGCGCATGAACCAGGCTCGACAATGAAAGTTTTTCTTGCAGCATCTGCAATTGAAGACAAAAAAGTAAATCCAAACTCCCAGTTTAATTGTGAGAACGGCAGAAGAAAAATCGGCTCTGCGGTTATAAAAGATGTACATCCACGGGGCACCCTTACAGTGTCAGAAATTGTAAAGTACTCAAGCAACATTGGCGCCTCCAAGATTGGGGAGCTCATGGGGCGTGATACGTACTATAAATATTTAAAGAAATTCGGCTTCGGAGAAAAAACAGGCATAGGACTTCCAGGGGAATCCAAAGGTCTGCTTGCAAGCCCAAGAAAATGGGGACCTATAGAACTTGCTACTATTTCATTTGGTCAAGGTATTTCAGTGACTTCACTCCAGGTTGTCACAGCGCTTTCTGCAATTGCTAACGGCGGATATCTTATGAAGCCCTATGTGATAGAGAAGATAGTGGATCCTGAAGGCAATATAGTTACGGAAAACAAACCTGAAGTTGTTACTAGAGTTATATCCTATGATACCTCTCATCAGATGAAGCAAATACTACAAAGTGTGGTAGAAGACGGAACAGGTAAAAAAGCTCAAATCCCGGGATTCTCGGTAGCTGGAAAAACCGGTACAGCACAAATTCCTGACCCCAAGTCCGGAGGTTATTACTCGGACAGGTATATAGCTTCTTTTATTGGCTTTACTCCTGTGGAAAATCCCAAAATAGTTATGGCAGTGGTTGTAGAAGCTCCAAGGAAAAAAACTTATGGAGGCTCAGTAGCAGGCCCTATTTTCAAGCAGATAGCGGAAAAAGTACTTTTCCATATGGGTGTAAGTCCCAAAAAAGAGCTTGTCGGGATGACGGTAATGCCGGATCTTAGCGGCATGAGTGTTAGGGACATTCTTAAATGGTCAGAAGAACAAGGAGTTAAGGTGGATGTAAAAGGCAGTGGATTTGTCACTACCCAGAAACCTCTGCCGGGAGATTTGATTAAAGAGGGAACGGTTTGCTCAATTGAGCTTAAACAACAAATATGATCCTTAGAGAACTGCTAAATGATATTGATATTGTAAATTTTAAAGGGAATTTCGACTTAAATATTTCTGGTATTTCTTTTGATTCAAAGAAGGTTAAAGAGGGTTTTTTATTTGTAGCATTAAAAGGCGAAAACACAGACGGCCATAGCTACATTGATTCTGCAGTTACAAACGGCGCTAAAGCCCTTATTGTTGAAAAGGTACCGGAAATTAATTCTCAAGAAGTTTCAGTAGTTCAAGTTAATGATTCCAGGGCCGCGCTTGCAGTAGTTTCGGCTAATTTTTTCAGACACCCAACAAAAGAACTCACACTTGTTGGCATTACCGGCACAAATGGAAAGACCACGATTACCTATTTATTGGAATCGATATGGCAGCATCAAAATAAGAAATCCGGGATTATAGGCACTATTGATTACCGTTACGCAGATATAATGAAGCAATCACCCATGACAACCCCCGAATCTTTAGACCTTATGGGGATGTTTAGGGAAATGAGGGAATCAGGAGTAGAAACTGTGGCAATGGAAGTTTCTTCACATGCAATCGATAAACAAAGAGTGGCACAGTGTCATTTTGATGCGGCTGTGTTTACTAATTTAACTCAAGATCACCTAGATTATCACGACTCAATGGAGAACTATTTTGAAGTTAAGAAAAGGCTCTTCACGGAGTTTTTAGAAGAGAGCGAAAAGGAAGAGAAATATTCAACAATAAATATTGATGATCCTTTTGGAGCCCGCTTAGTCGAAGATGTTTCAGGTAACATTGTTACATATTCTATTACAAATCCTAATGCTAGCGTATATGCACAATTTTCAGCAATAACACAGAGCGGTATCGAGGCAAACGTGGTAACTCCAAAGGGCGAATTACAGATTAAATCAACCCTTTTTGGCGAGCACAATTTATCAAACATTCTGGCCGCAGTTGCTACAGCTTGTTCTTTAGGAACGTCAAACGAAGATATTGAGAAGGGCATAGCTAATATAGACTCCGTTCCGGGAAGATTAGAAGGGATTCCAAATGAGAATGGTTTTAATGTGCTGGTAGATTATGCACATACTCCCGATGCTCTTAAGAATGTCCTTCTGGCTTCAAGACCTCTTACTAAAGGAAGATTAATACTAGTATTTGGATGCGGCGGTGATCGTGATAATGCGAAACGCCCGCTTATGGGAAAGATAGGTAAGGAACTATCAGATGTACTCATCGTAACGTCGGACAATCCTCGGACTGAGGATCCTGAAGTTATTTTAGATCATATCGAGCAAGGTGTTTATCAAGCCCGGAAAAGTGAAAAGCCATATTACCGAATTGCGGATAGGGCACAAGCAATCAAACAAGCTATAATATCTGCTCAGAAAAACGATACGATTCTAATTGCAGGCAAAGGACATGAGGACTATCAGATTATAGGAACGACTAAGTACCCGTTTGACGATAGAGAAATTGCTAGAGAAGCCTTAAAAGAGATTTAGTTATTTGGATAATAATATGATTGATCTAGATTTTATTCTTAACTCAACCAAAGGGAGATTACTCTCAGGGAAGACTGCTAGTATGTTTAGCGGAGTTTCTACGGATACGAGAAAAATTACTAAAGATGAAATCTTTTTTGCTTTGAAAGGGGACAATTTTAACGGGCAGGATTTTGTCTTACAGGCCTTTGATGGTGGTGCTAGCGGTGCAGTGGTAGAAAGCCCTTTATCAGAAGATTTAAATGATAAAGTTTTGATACAAGTCCCTTCAACGCTTAAGGCTTTGGGGGATCTCGCCACAAGTTGGAGAATGAGCTTCCCAGATTTAAAAGTCGCTGCAATTACCGGCTCCAATGGAAAAACAACAACAAAGGAAATGACCTGGAGTATAGTCTCTTTAAAACATAATACTTTAAAGAATACCGGTAATTTCAACAATCTTATTGGGCTGCCATTAACCCTTTTTCAATTGAATAAAGACTACAGCGCTGCAGTTGTAGAAGTTGGAATGAATGACTTTGGAGAGCTGAAAAGATTATCTGAAATCGCTCGTCCTGATGTTGGTGCTATAACCAATATAGGTCACGCTCACTTAGAAAAACTGGGAGGGCTGGACGGCGTAGCCAAAGCAAAGGGGGAGTTGGTAGAGAATTTTAACGAGGGAAACATTTTCGTTGTAAATCTTGACGACCCACGGGTAGAAAAAATAGCAAACAGCCTAAATTGCCAGAAAATCACTTATGGAATTAATTCCAAAGACGCTATGATTACAGCGCATGATATAGAATCTAATGATCTCTCAAGTATAAAGTTCACAATGAATGTGTCGAGCGAAGAATTTCCTATAAGTATAAAAGGTATTGGTCTTCATAACGTCATGAACTCCTTGTGCGCTGCCGGAATCGCAATATCTCTAGGATGCGACATTTCACAAATTCAGGAAGGTTTGGCAAGCTATGCACCAACACATATGCGCCTTGAAGTTCTGGACACTCCTTATGGCTTTAAAATAATTAATGACGCCTACAACGCCAATCCGGATTCGATGAAACGAGCTATTGATGAACTCGTTAGATTAAAAGGTAAAGGAAAAACTATAGCTGTATTGGGAGATATGCTTGAGCTTGGAGAGGGTAGTGAGCATGAACATCTGGAAATCGGTAAATACTTATCCTCAAGTGGAGTAGATAGTGTAATTTTGTACGGCAAATTCGCGCATCAAATCTTAGAAGGTTATGGCAATTCTACAGACGGTATAGTTGTAAGTACACATGAAGAAGCAGCGAAAATCTTGATCGATTTAGCTAATCCAGACGACTTGGTTTTGGTAAAAGGTTCTCGCGGTTCTAAAATGGAGCTTGTAATCAAAGAATTATCAAAGGAGTAATGGAAAATGTTTCATCTTCTTTATCTTCTTAAAGAGGATTTCGTTATATTTAATGTTTTCAGATATATAACTTTCCGCTCGTTCGGGGCCGGTGTAACTGCATTTCTGATAAGCATAATCTTGGGGGGAGTTTTTATTAGATTCCTTGCCAGAAGGCAGTTCAGAGAAAATATTCGAGAGGACGGACCTGATAGCCATAAAACGAAAGCCGGTACTCCCACTATGGGGGGCGCCTTTATTGTTATCTCTATAGCTATATCTACAATTCTATGGGTGGATCTTACAAGCCAGGTGATGTGGACTGTTCTTCTTTTTACTTTTAGTTATGCACTGATTGGCTTTCTTGATGACTGGCTAAAGTACTCAAAAGGAAAGGGGATGAGCGCAAGAGTAAAGTTCCTTTTGCAAATAGTCTTCGGAACTCTTTTTGTTGCTTTGATATTAAGCGAGATAAACGGATTTAGCATGGTCGTTAGCGGAAGTGAAGCTACCGACTATTCCTATACCTCCATAATTATCCCATTCTTCAAAAATGCAGTATTAAATCTCAGCTGGTTTTATATACCTTTTGGAGTATTAGTTGTTGTAGGGGCTTCAAACTCCGTGAATTTAACGGACGGTTTGGATGGTCTTGCGATCGGATCGATATTGGTAGCCACGGCAACATATATTGTTTTTGCCTATCTCTCCGGACATCAGGAATTCTCAAGTTATCTTCAGATTCCATATATACCGCAAGGAGGAGAGCTTGCCGTATACCTAGCCGCAGTGGGTGGGGCGTGCCTTGGATTTCTCTGGTACAATTCACATCCTGCAGAGGTTTTTATGGGCGATGTCGGCTCACTTGCACTAGGCGCAGCAATTGGTTCAGTTGCATTAATAATCAAACAGGAATTATTACTCCTTATAGTGGGCGGGATTTTTGTTGCAGAGGCTCTATCTGTAATTATTCAGGTTTTTTCCTTTAAACTAAGAGGTAAAAGAGTTTTCAAGATGGCGCCACTACATCATCATTTTGAATTAAGCGGGTGGTCCGAATCTAAAGTAGTTATTAGGTTCTGGATTATATCCTTAGTCCTTGCCCTCTTTGCCCTTTCGACTCTCAAACTCAGGTAGAGACTTAGTCATAATTAGTATAAATGAAGATTGTTTTTAGAGAGATAAATGGAACTTAAAGGTCGAAAAATACTTGTCGTCGGGCTTGGAAAAACAGGTCGGCATACACTTAACTTTTTGCTCAAGAAAGGAGCAGTGCTCAAGGTTAGCGACAGCTCACCGATTGATAAAATAGAAGAAATTATAAAAGAGCTTCAGCCAAAAGGGGTAGAGGTAGAAGCAGGAACTCATACGGATGAGACTTTTCTTTGGGCCCAAACTATAGTGCTTAGCCCCGGGGTCCCATTTAGCATTCCTCAGGTTAAGAAAGCCATAGCCCAAGGCATAGAGGTAATAAGTGAAGTAGAGCTTGCATGGCGTTTTATAGATACGCCTATAATAGCCATAACCGGCTCAAACGGTAAGACCACTACATCTACTTTGATAGCCGGTATTCTTGAAAGAAATGGCAAGAGAGTTTTCCTCGGAGCAAATATCGGCACTCCTCTTATTCAGATTGCCGAGGATTCTGATAAGTTCGATATTCTTGTGCTTGAGTTAAGCAGTTTTCAGCTCCAGGGAATCAAGGACTTCAAACCCCATATAGCTCTAGTGCTCAATATCTCACCCAATCATCTCGATCACCACGAATCATTTGATGAATATGTGGAATCCAAGATGAAAATTTATTCAAATCAATCAGAGGATGACTGGTTTATTTATAACAATGATGATGAAGTTATTAAAAAGTATTTACCAAAAGTGAATTCACAAAAAGTACCATTTTCTAAGGATAGTGCGACTGAAGGTGTAACTTATAATGGCTCTCACATAACATTCAGAGGTCATAATTACGATATAGGTTCCACTAAACTTCTAGGCATACACAATATAGAAAATATGATGGCTGCGATAGCAGGCACGGCCATTTTAGATTGCGATCCGGCGTTGATTCAAGAGGAGATTAACAGTTTTGAGCCACTAGAGCACAGAAATGAATACGTCGGGGAGCTGTCAGGAGTGAAGGTTTATAATGATTCAAAATCTACAAGCCCTGCTGCTACCTTGAGGGCGCTTGAGAGTATCCCTTCGCCTATCATACTCATAGCGGGTGGAAAGGATAAGGGGGTTAGTTTTGAGCCCCTTAAAAAGTTAGTGGATGAGAAAGTGAGGCTTATGATTCTTATCGGAGAGTCTAAGCAAAGAATTAAAGCTGAGTTAGGGGAAAAGGTTCCCAGTGAATTTGCGGATTCTCTTAGAGAGGCACTACAAATAACTAAGAATAACATTCAAGCGGAAGATACCATTTTATTTTCTCCTGCTTGTTCAAGTTTTGATATGTTTAATTCTTACGAAGATAGGGGGATGAAATTTAAAGAAATTGTTAAAAACATTTGAACCCGCAAAAGGTAGGAATTACGACATCGGCGTTATACTCTCAGCAGTCTTTCTAACTGCTATAGGGGTCTTGATGGTCTACAGCACTAGTTCTGTCTACTCAATTGAGAACTATGGAGACCCTAATTATTACCTTAAGCGCCACGCAATGTATCTTGCTTTAGGTCTCTTAGGCATGTTTGCTGTAATGAGTGTTGATTACCGAGTTTTTAGAAAGCTGGTTTATCCGGCTTATATCCTGGGTATAGCTATGCTCATAGCAGTTCTTGTAATTGGTAAAGATGTTGGTGGAGCCAGAAGGTGGATTGATTTGGGAGTCTTTAGCTTCCAGCCCTCTGAGGTTGCAAAATATTTATTAGTTTTATATCTCGCACACTCACTTACTAAAAAAAGAGATAAAGTCGACAGCTTTGTTGTAGGATTTGCCTCACATATTCTAGTAGCTGGAATATATGTGATTCTAGTTCTACTTGAGCCTGATTTTGGTACCGCCACAACAATGATTGCAGTTCTCTTTTCCATGATGTTTATAGGAGAAGTCAGGATCAGATACCTTGTGCCTTTAGGCCTGGTTTCAGTTGCACTGCTTATTGCGGCTGTTCTAACCAAGGGCTATAGAATGAGACGTATTACTGCATACCTGGATCCATGGCAGGACCCTCTTGGCGCTGGATATCAGTCTATTCAATCCTTTATTGCATTTGCCTTGGGTGGGGTCTACGGCACAGGCTTGGGAGACAGCTCACAAAAACTATTTTTCTTGCCTCAGGCTCATACTGATTTTATTTTCTCAATCATCGGAGAGGAGTTAGGCTTTATAGGAGTACTCTTGGTAATATTAGGTTTTATCGTATTGTTGGTAAGGAGTTTACGCGTATCGCTTAGAGCCCCTGATTTATTCGGCTGCTATCTAGTCTTTGGTTGCGTGGTGCTTATTGCTCTTCAAGCAGGAATGAACATGGCTGTCGCTGTAGGTCTATTTCCTACAAAAGGTCTTACACTGCCTTTTATCAGTTACGGCGGGACCTCCTTAATAACTAGTTTGACGGCAGTTGGAGTTATACTCAACGTCTCTAGATCGGGAATAAAATGAGGATAATAATTGCCGGCGGTGGTACAGGCGGGCATGTTTTTCCCGCAATATCTATTGCCGATGAAATATCAGAAAGAAATAATGGTGATGAAATCCTTTTTGTTGGTACCCAAAAAGGGATGGAGAACGAATTACTCCAAAAAAAGGGCTATCAGATAAAGCATATTAGCTCAAGAGGTTTTGTGGGGCGAGGCTTATTTAAAACAGTAATTGCTTTTTTTTATGCTTTAAAAGGTTTAATAGATTCCATATCAATTATAAAAAAGTTCAAACCTGATGTTGCCTTAGGAGTAGGTGGTTACGTTTCAGGGCCTTTACTCTTAGCTGCTGTAATACTAAGACTTCCAACTGCAATATGTGAACAGAACACTGTGCCTGGGGTGACAAACCGTATCCTCGGGAAATTTGTTAAGAAAATCTTTGGCTCATTTGATTCTAGTGTCCAGTATTTTCCATCAAAGAAAGTTCTAATAACAGGTAATCCGATCAGGAGAGATATCCTTAAAACTTCTAATAATTCTCCAAATTCTGATTCCATCTCCGTGCTAATTTTTGGTGGGAGTCAGGGAGCATATTCTCTAAATAGAGCAGTTCCCGAAGCATTCTCTAGGATTGATCACAATAATATTTCAATTATTCACCAAACGGGTAAAAAAGACTTCGACTATGTGAAAAATTTATACAAGGATAATGGGGTTAAGGCGGAGGTTTTATCATTTATAGATAATATGGCTCTTGCATACAGCAAATCAGACCTGGTTATAGGAAGGGCTGGGGCTGGAACGATTGCTGAGATTACTGCGCTTGGAAAACCTTCAATACTGGTTCCTTTTCCCTATGCTGCGCATAATCATCAGCTTGAAAATGCGAAAATTCTGGAAGAACAAGGGGCTTCAGAGCTTCTTGAAGATAAAGACGCAACTCCTGAAAAATTGGCTCACACATTGACCAAGCTATTAGACAAAGACAAACTAAATACTATGTCTGTAAGTGCAAGAAAGTTAGGTAAGCCAGAGGCTTCAAAAGTGATAGTGGATGAACTATATAAATTAGCCGGAGATAAATAGTGTACGGAAAGATTAAGCGGATTCATTTTGTTGGTATAGGCGGTATTGGGATGAGTGGTATAGCTGAGGTATTGCTCAATATCGGATATGAAATCAGCGGCTCGGATATTGGGCAGTCATCAACTGTAAAAAGACTCAAAGACCTGGGCGCTACGATAACTATAGGGCACAGCGCCGAAAATGTTGAAGGGGCAGGTGTAGTAGTGACATCCTCGGCTATAAAGTCAGATAATCCTGAAGTGCTAAGAGCCAAAGAAATTAACATCCCAGTTATTCCTAGAGCAGAAATGTTGGCAGAGCTTATGAGGCTTCGCTACGGCATAGCAGTTGCCGGAAGCCACGGTAAAACAACAACAACTTCTATGACTGCAGCAGTGCTATCTTACGGGAAATTAGACCCTACTATCGTTGTGGGTGGGAAAGTGAAGACCATGGGCACCAATGCGCGTCTTGGAAGCGGAGACTTTATGGTAGTCGAAGCTGATGAGAGTGACGGTTCATTTTTAAAACTATCTCCAGTTATTTCTGTTCTTACTAACATCGATGAAGAACATATGGACTACTACAAAAATATGGATGAACTAGAGAATACTTTTATGGCTTTCTTAGACAAGATACCGTTTTACGGTTTATCGGTTTTATGCATAGATTGCCCAAGGATTAAAGAGCTTTCCAACAATTTTAAGAAGCGATTTATAACCTATGGTTTTGATAAAGAAGCAGAATTAAGAGCGCAAGATGTAAAGATTTCTGGTTTTGAGACTAAATTTGATGTGTATTTAAACGGTGCCGATCTTGGATCTGTAACCCTGCATGTCCCAGGGCGGCATAATGCCCAAAATGCGCTCGCGGCAATTGCTATAGGCATGGAACTCGGAATGAGTTTTGAGGATACAAGCAAAGGGTTATCTGAATTTAGAGGTATAGATAGGAGATTGCAAATTAAAGGTAAGCAAAGGGGTATAACTGTAATAGATGATTATGCACACCACCCAAGTGAGATTGAAGTCACGCTTAGCGCTATAAAAGAATCTCATGACGGTAGAGTAGTTGTTATCTTCCAACCTCACAGATATAGCAGAACAAAACTGCTTTTTAATGAATTTGCTCGGGTACTTGTTGACACAGATATGCTCTATATAATGGATATATATGCTGCTAGCGAAGATCCGATTGAAGGTGTGTCCTCTGAGTTGTTATGTCAGTCGGTAATAGATAAAGGCGGTAAAAATGTCAGATATCTAAATGGTGAGGATATGCTCTCAACAGTTTTAGATGACCTCAAGCAAAATGATATCGTTTTAACTCTTGGTGCAGGAAATATTTGGGCTTTTGGAGAAAAGATTGTTGAGGGGCTTCGGTGAAAGATTTGATTCATCAAATCGAAAATATTGGCTGCAACGTAAGCCCTGATTACCCGATGAAAAAATACACTTGGCTCAGAGTGGGTGGTCAGGCCGATCTTGTCGCAGAGCCCAATAATCATGATGAATTTATAAAGCTGATTAACATTTTGTCAGCATCAAATGTACCATGGGTTGTCTTAGGTGAGGGATCCAACACGATTGTATATGATCAAGGTATTTCAGGAGTTGTTGTCTCAACGAAGAAGCTGAAAAAAATCGAGATAGTTGAGGGGACCAAAGTACTTGCTGAATCAGGCGTAATACTTGGCACAATATTAAATAGGACAATTAAAGCAGGATTGACCGGGTTTGAGTTTGCTGCAGGAATTCCCGGCACCGTTGGGGGCGGAATCTTCATGAACGCTGGTGCAAATAATGGTGAAATTAAAGACGTAGTTGATACAGTTTGGATATGGTCAGGTGGAGAAGAAATTGCTCTAAAAAGAAGCGAGATTAAATTTGAATATCGTAAGAGCAACTTGCCTGAGGGAAGTGTGGTTACTAAAGCACTTTTTAAATTAGAACATGGGGACAGTGTCAAAAGTGAGCAGAATGTAAAAGAGTATATGGCTAAAAGAAATTCGACTCAGCCAATTAAAATGTCTAATACCGGCTCTATTTTTAAAAACCCGCCCGACATTGCGGCAGGTCAGTTGATTGAAGAGCTGGGGTTAAAAGGATTTAGTATCGGCGGCGCTCAGTTCTCTGATCTACATGCAAACTTTATTGTCAATACAGGAAATGCAAGGGCAAGCGATGTTTTAGAACTTATAGAGAAAGCAAAGAATGAAGCACTTTCTGAAAGAGGAATTAAGCTCGAGACAGAAGTAAGAGTTATAGGAAACCAAGAAAAGTGAACGGACAAAATAACGAAGAAGGTCGTTTCTCATATCTCAAATATATCAAAATCCTCTCTGTATTCTTAGTGCTGATTGCATTAGTCGCATCGGCATACATTACTCTTCACCTTGGAATTTTCACCGTGCAAGAGATTAATATTAGTGGAAATACAAAGATTAATGAAAAAGAAATTCTAAAAAGATCTGGTTTAAGGCAGGGCGAGAGCAGCATTTTCTTTTTTGAAGATTCAGTTGAGGAAAACATATTAAAGAATTCCTGGGTAAAGGGCGTATCTGTTACAAAAGAGTTCCCAAAGAAAGTTAATATTCAAATAAATGAGGAAGAATCATACTGTCTCTTATTTGATGAAAATGGAAAGATTTTCTACATAAATAAGGAAGGCAAGCGTCTTGGTCCCGCAAATTTTGATGAAGGTCTTGATTTTCCTGTTCTGATAGGCGAAGGTATAAACGATCCCGATCTTGTAAAAGAGGCAATACAGTTATTGGAATTATCTTCAGTAAGTAAAGTTCTTAACTGGAGCAACATTTCTGAAGTCCACCTTGATTCAATATACGGGATTGATGTATTTACAGTTGATAAAAAACGTATCGAATTCGATACTAAAAATATTGTCAATAAGTGGCGGAAGGTTGAAAAAATCATTACTCATGCCGAAATAATGGGCATTGAGGAAAAATATATTAATATAACCTCGGATAATATGGGTGTGGTTAATTTTGATTTGCCTGTTGTAAAGGCAGATACCGAAGAAGATGGGTAAAGAACAAAACTTAATAATAGGGTTGGATATTGGCACAACAAAGATCTGTGCCATGGTTGGAGAACTAAATCCTCAGACTGAAGAAGTCGAGATTATCGGTGTAGGGATATACCCCTCATTTGGTCTTAAAAGAGGAGTTGTAGTTAATATTGAAAACACTATCCAATCAGTCAAAAATGCTGTAGAAGAAGCGGAGCATATGGCTGGATGTGAAATCAGAACCGTCTTTGTCGGTATTGCCGGCGGTCATATCAAAGGTATCAGCGGCCACGGGATGATCACAATTAGAGAGCGTGAAGTGGCTAGGCGTGATTTGGACAGGGTTATAGAGTCAGCTAATGCCGTATTGATTCCCGCTGATAGAGAAATAATCCATGTTATCCCCCAAGAATATATTGTAGACGGCCAAGCCGGAATAAAAGATCCGGTCGGAATCTATGGAATCAAACTAGAAACAAGAGTCCATATAGTTACAGGACAGGTCACCGCGGCTCAGAACTTAGTAAAGTGCGTACATGGGGCAGGAATGGATGTAGCTGATATTGTGCTTGAACAGCTGGCATCGAGTGAGGCTGTTCTTACAGAGGATGAAAAAGAAATTGGTGTAGTTCTTATTGACTGCGGGGGCGGGACCACTGATATAGCCATTTTTGTGGGCGGTAGTATAAGGTATACCGAAAATGTAACTCTTGGAGGGGATAATATAGACCGGGACATTGCTCTGGGTTTATCAACTCCACTTGCTGAGGCAAGAAAGATAAAAGAAAAACATGGCACAGCATTAGCAGAGCTCGTTTCGCCAGAAGAAGAAATCGAAGTTCCCAGCGTAGGCGGCAAACATTTCAGAAAGGTCTCCAGAAAGGATCTTGCCATGGTTATTGAGCCTAGGATGGAAGAAATATTTGCTTTGGCTAAAAATGAAATACAAAAATCAGGTTATGAAGAATTAGTCCCTGCCGGTGTTGTTATAACCGGCGGTACTGTTATTATGAATGGTACCGTTGAGCTTGCCGAGCGTGTGCTTGAAATGCCTGTTAGAATGGGCATTCCAACCGCTGTGGGAGGGTTAACAGATATAATTGCTAACCCGGTTTACTCAACCGGTGTTGGACTGGTTCTTTACGGTGCGGGGTATAAAGGGGATAAAAAACTCCGCATTCGAGATGAAAATGTATTTAAAAAAATATTTGATAGCATGCAACACTGGTTTGAAGAGTTTTTTTAGGTTACAATGAAATAATACATACTGCAGGAGGGTGATAGGTTATGGCCAAATTTGAGCTTGAAGATATAAATGTGGAACAAAAAGCAAAAATTAAAGTCGTAGGAGCTGGTGGCGCCGGAGGCAATGCTGTTAACGCTATGATAGAAAGGGGTCTTAACGGCGTTGAGTTTATAGTTGCTAATACAGATGCGCAAGATCTCAGAAAATCTCTTGCTCCTACAAAAATACAGATAGGTACCAGAACAACCAAGGGGTTAGGATCTGGCGGAAACCCAAATTTGGGTAGAGAAGCTGCAATTGAAGATCAGGCAAAGATTGCAGAGGCTCTTGAAGGTGCTGATATGGTCTTTATCACTGCCGGTATGGGTGGTGGCACTGGGACTGGTGCATCTCCAATAATTGCGCAAGCCGCTAGAGAAATTGGTGCTTTAACGATTGGAGTTGTAACAAAACCTTTTGGGTTTGAAGGTCCAAAAAGAAACAGACAGGCAATAGAGGGTATTAGTAGTCTGGATAAAGAAGTTGATACCCTAATTATCATTCCAAATGATAGGCTTGCAGAGGTTCACAAAGTAAGCGTTCTCGATGCTTTTAAGAAAGCGGATGAAGTGCTTCATCAGGCAGTTCGCGGGATCTCAGACATAATAACCGGAACCGGATACATCAATGTCGATTTTGCCGATGTTAGAAGTATTATGGGTGAAAACGGCGGTAAGGCTCTTATGGGAGCAGGCTATGCTGAAGGACCCAACAGGGCTATAGAAGCTGCGGAAGCTGCTATAACAAGCCCGCTATTAGAAGACATCTCCATTGACGGCGCAACGGGCATTTTATTGAACGTTACTGCTTCACCTGATTTTGGAATTGAAGAGTTAAACGAAGCATGTAATTACATTAAAGAAAGAGCACATAAAGATGTAAATTTGATTTTCGGATTAGTTTTTAACCATGATTTCAAAGAAGCTGTCCAGCTTACTGTCATAGCTACCGGGATAAACTCCGCTAAGGCAGAGAAACTAAAGCAAGTTGTTACACAGCTCCCACCCGAAGTTGGCGATGATGAATTCGAAATACCGGCTTTCATTAGAAGGCGCGGTGTTCAAGAAGGTCAGTAAGCTACTGCAAACATTGGTATATTATGACTTCCCAAGGCAACTGCCGTTGTTATCGTATGGTTTTGATAGATTGAGTTAATTAAAACTCTATCTATATGTTTCCTGGGAACCTTTTGGTTTAAGAGGGGTGGGGTTGTCCTTAAAGTCCAGATTTAACCTAGGTGCATCTATCCATAAACTCTCTATATCATAAAACTCTCTAAGAGGCTCATAAAACACATGCGCTACAACATCCGCTGAATCTACAAGAACCCATTTGCCTTCTTTGAAACCTTCTACTCCAATCACCTTTTGCCCCGCATCTTTGAGCGTTTGTTCTATATTCTCAACTATAGTTTTTACACCGCGGTCAGAATTGGCGCTACATACCAGGAAGTAATCAGTAACATCACTAGTAGATTTTACTTCAAGCAAAATAGGGTTTATAGCTTGTTTTTCCCAAGCTGCGTGAGCAACAGATATAGCTTTATTTTTAGAGTCTATTTAGGTGCCTCCTAAGCATACAGTTTTTCAGATAATATAAATTTTTGTACTTTATCCGGTACAAGATATTTAATGGACTTTTTTGATTTAACAAAGGCTCGAATATCAGTTGAAGAAATCTCAATTCCTTTAATCTCTATAAATACAATCTCTTTTCTTTTGTTAGTATATGAAATCACGTTTTCTATACAATTATAATATCGAAAATCATCTTTAAGCGCAAGTGGTACTTTGCTTGAGCTTAGTTCTGAAAACCCCGGTCTTGTGATAACAGCAAAATTACTTAGCTCAAAAAGCCGTTTGTAATCTCTCCAAGTGTCCATCTGATCGAACTGCTCATTGCCAACAATAAAGTAAAGCTCAGGAGCGGGTTCCATTTTACTAAAATACTCAAGAGTTTTAATTGTATATGAAGGTGTTTCAGATTTCAGTTCAAATTCCGATATATCGAAATATTTGTTTCCTTCTATCGCTAGTTTTAGCATTTCTAGCCGCTTTGAAGAAAGAGTTACATTCGTATCTACTTTATGAGGTGAAATTGCGGTCGGGATAAAATAAACTTTATCAAGCTCAAGTATTTGTTTGATCTCCTCCGCAGCTCGAAGATGTCCAAAATGAATTGGATCGAAAGTACCCCCGAAAAGACCTACTCTTTGTTGTATCTTATTGCCCATAATATATAGAGGATTGTAACACGTTATAGGGGGGTCCACTAAAAAAGTGCTATAAATAACCCTCGATCATGATTTCATCATTGATTCTTTTTATCTTGGTATTCTTTATTTCTAACGATTTCTTAATAGTAGAGATTCCAAGCTCTCCTATCATGCTAATCCCTTCAGATCCTACAATCTTAGGTGAATAGAAGAAGACGACTTTATCTACTATACCGCTTTTTAATGCTGAAGCGGCCACCTTGCTGCCGCCTTCTATTAGTACGCTCATGATCTCAAGTTTTCCTAACTTCGTCATAAGTTCTTTCAAGTTTAACCGACCATTTTTATCCTCTTTGATTTGTAGAATGGACGCTCCTAGATTTTGAAGTTTCTGAACTTTTCCTGTTTTAGATAAATCCGATGTCGCTATGATAGAGCGTTCATGGATGTTTAAGAGATTTGATTCCAGAGGGATTCTTAACTTGCGGTCTAAAACAATCGGGATAGGGTCGGCGGTTTTTTTCCCTAACCTCACGTTTAAGCTCGGATTGTCTTTGAGAACAGTCTCTGTTCCTACCATGATCCCATCCACTTTATTTCTCAGTTGGTGTGCAAATTTTCGCTGTGTCGGGCTGCCAATCCACTTGGAATCGCCCGTATATGCTGCAATTTTGCCGTCCATTGTAGCGGCAAGTTTTAAGATTACAAAGGGTTTTTTGGTAGTTATATATTTGGTAAACGCCTCATTTAATATCTTTGCTTTGTCCTCAAGGATACCAACTTCTACTTGAATCCCATTTTCTCTTAGAAGTTTCACCCCATTTCCTGAGACCTTGGGATTTGGATCAAGCATGGCGACATATACTTTTGATATCTTCTTCTCTATGATTGTACTAACACAAGGGGGGGTTCTTTTCTTTTCGTGACAGCAAGGCTCTAGAGTTACATAAATGGCTGCACCTTTAACAGAGTTTTTCTTTTTTAAAGCATCATTAAAAGCCTCAATCTCGGCGTGAGGCAGTCCTGCTTTTTTATGATAGCCCTGTCCTATAACCCTGTCCTTTTTAACAATAACTGCGCCAACCATAGGATTTGGGCTCGTCATCCCCTCAGCCTTTTTAGCTAGCTTCAAAGCAAGTGACATGTATTTAGTGTGATTATCCATTTTCTACTATTTTGATAGGACTATTCATGGAGTTACGTGCTTAAGCTAAAAGTGATATTAAAGTGATATTAATGAACAGTTTCGTCTCCTGTATAAAATAGCGCCTCCACAAATTCTTCCGCATTAAATTCTCTAAGATCGCTAAGACTTTCACCGATCCCTATGTACTTAACAGGAATATTTAGTTCATCGGCAATAGCAATTATCACCCCGCCTTTAGCCGTACCGTCTAGCTTTGTCAGTACTATTCCGGTCACCCCTATAGCCTCATTAAAGAGCTTAGCCTGCTGCACAGCATTTTGCCCTGTTGTGGCGTCTAGCACCAATAATGTTTCATGTGGCGCCCCTTCGAGTTCACGTCCAACAATGCGTTTCATCTTTGTAAGCTCTTCCATTAGGTTTCCCTTTGTGTGCAGTCTTCCAGCCGTATCGATTATTAGAATATCAGTCCCGCGCGCTTGTGCTGCTTTTACAGCGTCAAATGCAACTGATGATGGGTCTCCCCCGCTTTGACCTTTTAGAAAGTCTGTTCCGACTCTTTTTGACCATACCTCAAGCTGCTCCATAGCTGCAGCTCTGAAGGTGTCTCCTGCAGCGACCATAACTTTTTTGTCCTCTGTTTTGAGCCTATTTGCAAGTTTGCCAATTGTGGTAGTTTTACCAACACCGTTTACCCCCGCTACCATTATGACAAAAGGACTAGCATTAGCGTTAATGGGAGCCCCCTGGGCGCTCTTTAGAATCTCTAAAATCTCTTCTTTAAGAGTATCGGTTATAGATTCCAGGCTGTTTAAAGATTGTTTTGAGAGCTTTGTTTCTATATTTTCTCTTAGCTTCATAGTCGTGCTAACGCCTATATCCGCCATAATGAGGGTCTCTTCAAACTCATCCCAAAGGTTCGCGTCAATTTCTTTTTTTGAAACAATTCCGCCCAATCCGCCCAGCAGTCCGGCCTGTGTTTTGGAAAGACCTCGGCGAAGCCTGGCAAATAATCCCTCTTTACTTTCATCGACTTCTTCTCTCGGCTCAATTTCCTCTTCAGTCTCTTCTTCAATCTCCTCTACTATTGCTTCTTCTTGCTCAGGGAGTATCTCTGTTTCTGATATCTCTTCAGCTATTTCCGGTGCCTGGGTTTGAAATTCCTGACCCGGCGCTGGTTCAATTATCTCTTTAGATTCAACTATTTCTTCTGTGCTTGGTAAATCTTCAGCAATTTCTTCAGGGGGTTCTATAACTTCTTCAATTTCAACTTCCTCAATCTGCTCGGGAGCCTTCCTGCCGAATAGAAATGCAATTAAGAATGATATTGCTGCAATTATTATAAAAATGACTGCAACAGCTACTAAGTCCGAATAAGGACTTGGAATGCTATTTAATATTGAAAACATTTCTTCCATTATCTATAAATCCTCCTGCCTCTCAAACGAGAATGGTTAAGCAAATTAATTACTTGAGTAGTTAGAATAACATAAGTACTTTAGAAAGTACTTAATATGAATTAGTGGTAAATATACTTTTGTGACAAAGCATTTCAACAAGACGGAATATTAATTTCGATAAACCTTTCATATAACACCGCGGTGTATGGCGTGTAAATATCGGAAATCATATGATGTTTTTAAACCCCTTGCTAAGATTAAATCTTCTTGGCTATACTTGTTAGAATGTCAGACGGATTTGTTCACCTTCATCTTCATTCACAATATTCACTCCTAGACGGCGCCATCAAATTTGAAGACCTGTTCCCTCAGGCTAAAGAGTTTGGCATGGAAGCCGTAGCTCTTACAGATCACGGTAACCTCTTTGGTGCCTACGACTTTTACAAAAAAGCCAAAGAAACCGGTATAAAGCCAATTATAGGCTGTGAAATTTATGTAACTCCAAAGATTAACCCCGATAACCCTTCAGAGGGGAAAACTCACCATCTAACCGTTCTCTCGATGAACTATAAGGGCTATCAAAATCTCTCAAGGCTTGTTACAGCCGCCTATTTTGATGGTTTTTACAGAAGACCGCGCGTGGATCACAAACTTTTAGATAAGCACAACGAAGGGCTTATAGTGCTGAGCGGTTGTCTTAACAGTGAGCTGTCTAAAGCGATTTTCAGTAAAGATATGACTGCAGCGCTTGATGTTGCGGCTATGTATAGAGAGATATTTGGCGACAGATATTACCTTGAAGTACAGGCCACAGGTTTACCAGAACAAATAAGAGTTAATAAGAAAGTTAAGGAAATTGGGGAAAAACTTGGGATCTCTCTTGTTGCAACCAATGATTGTCATTTCTTACGTAAAGAGGATACAAAGCCTCACGACGCTCTTCTGTGCATTCAAACAGGCTCTTCTATTCAAGATGAGAATAGATTTAGATTTCAAGGTGACCAGTATTACCTAAAGTCAGAAGGTGAGATGCTTGGTGATCTTGCAGGGTTTGAAGACGCGATTCATAGGACAGGGGAAGTTGCCAAGCGCTGTAACTTCGAGTTTGAACACACCGGATATAAACTTCCCGAATACAAAGTTGAAGGGGATCAATCTCTTGACGATTATATGTCTGAGCTTTCAAGGCAGAAATTAAAAGAAAAAATAGAAGAAGGCCTAATACCCGAAGAAAAGTTTGACGAGTACTCAGACAGGTTAGAAACTGAGCTTAAGATAATACTAGAGATGGGATTTCCTGGTTACTTTCTCGTTGTAGCCGATTTCATAAACTATGCTAAATCAAACGGTATACCGGTTGGTCCTGGTAGAGGAAGCGCAGCAGGAAGTTTGGTTGCGTATGTGCTCGGTATTACCGAAGTTGACCCAATACCCTATGATCTGATTTTTGAGAGATTCCTTAACCCTGAGCGTATCAGCATGCCTGATATAGATATAGATTTCTGCGGTGAAGGAAGAGACGAAGTAATAAGATATGTAACAGAGAAATACGGAGCAGATAAAGTTGCTCAGATTGGGACATTCGGAACAATGTCTGCAAAGGCAGTTGTTAAAGACGTCGGCCGTGTGCTTGGGATTCCTTATGCGGATGTAGATAGGGTTTCAAAACTAATCCCGTCGTTTAGAGGAAAAGTTTTCAGCATAGACAGAGCAATTAAAGAGGTCAAAGAATTAAAAGACTTAATAAAAAGCTCTCCGCAACTACAGGAAATGATTGAGCTAGCCAGGCCGCTTGAAAATATGGTGCGGCATTCCTCAACTCATGCTGCCGGGATTGTAATAGCCAATGAGCCCCTTGCCGATCATATCCCTCTTTATAAAGGTTCAAAAAATGAGGTAGTGACACAGTTTGATATGAACTCAATTGAAGAATTGGGCTTCGTAAAGTTCGATTTTCTAGGCTTAAAAACCCTGACCGTTATAAATAAAGCGCTTAATCTAATAAAAGATAATTATGACGAGGACAAATGGATACGAATAGATAGAATTCCTTTAGATGATAAGAAGGTCTACGAACTACTAACAACAGGCCGTACCCGTGGAATATTCCAAATTGAGTCTTCAGGTATGAAAGATGTTCTTAATAAACTTCATCCAACAGAATTTGGAGACCTAATCGCTCTGCTTGCTTTATATCGTCCCGGCCCACTCGATAGCGGCATGGTAGATGACTTTATTAAAAGAAAGCACGGCAAAGCGAAAATTAAATTCCCTCTTCCTGATTTACAAGAAATCCTAAAAGATACATACGGCTTATTCGTCTACCAAGAACAGATAATGCAGACTGCAAGTGTGGTGGCTAATTACAGCCTCGGAGAAGCTGATCTGTTAAGACGTGCAATGGGCAAAAAGAAACCCAAGGAAATGAAAGCCCAGAGAGCCAGGTTTCTTAAGGGTGCTAAGGAGAAGGGTATAACCGATAAGAAGGCAAAAGAGCTATTTGATACGATGGAAAAATTTGCCGAATACTCTTTTAATAAAAGTCACAGCACAGCTTACGCTCTTATTACTTACCAAACTGCATATTTGAAAGCCCATTTCCCTGCAGAGTTTATGGCTGCTCTTCTATCGGTTGACTCAGGCAATACAGATAAAGTTATTTCAAGCATTACAGAATGTAAGCAAATGGGTATAGATGTGCTGGCTCCTGATGTTAATGAGAGTATGGCCGGCTTTACAGCATCTAATGGAAAAATAAGGTTTGGCCTATCCGGTATTAAGAATGTTGGTGCAAGCACTGTTCAAGCAATCATTGATGCCAGAGAAGAGGGGGGCGATTTTGAGACAATATTTAGCTTGTGTGAGCGTGTTGAAGCGAGAAAGTTAAATAGGAGGACATTTGAGAGCCTCATTAAGAGCGGAGCATTTGATTCCTTTGGCCAACACCGCGCTTGTCTTATGGAATCGGTTGAAACACTACTTAGCTACACATCAATAAAGCAAAAGAGCTCCGCAGAAGGGCAACATTCTCTTTTTGCTTTGAACGATTCGGTTACTATGCCCACTCTATCTGATGTAGATGAGTGGCATGAAAAAGATGTATTAGCCAAGGAAATGGAAGTGCTAGGATTTTACGTTACAAGCCATCCGATGGCGAAATACTCCTCCGAAATGAATAACACGCTTACAAGCATCGATACCGAAGCGCTCATGGAAATAAAAGAAAAATGTGAGGTAAGCATTGCGGGAGTAGTGAGATCTCTAGTCATTAAAACTACTAAAAGTGGGTCTGGTATTTATGCCAACCTCGTTCTTGAGGATATGAAAGGCTCTGTAGAGGTCGTCATTTTTGACAAATTGTTAAGAAAAACCCGTACAATTTTAGAGGAAAAAGTAGAGCCCATTATAATAAAAGGCATGGCTGAACCAAGTGATGACCAAGTAAAGCTAAGAGCGCTTGATATTATATCGCTCAAGGGGATGAGAAGCGGCTCGACAGTGCATATCAATTTTGATAGAGCTTCCTCAACCAAAGATAACTTTGAGGAGTTGAGAGATATTTTGAATAAATATCCAGGCAGTTGTGAGGTTCATGTACACATTAATACCGATGACGGTGAATCTGTTTTAGAGGTTGGCAATTTCAGAGTTGATGTGGAAGATAGATTTATTACCGAGGTCGAGCAACTGCTGGGTGAGCGAGCTGTAAGATTTATTTAGTTTCCTATTCCGGATACTGCTCTTCTATGACATCTTTAAGTCTGTCCGGATCACTTGTTATAACAAAAACTTCCTGTACCGATGTGCCGCTTCTTCCTATTAATTTTGCGCCGCTTATGGTGTTGTATTGGTAGCTTACTATTAAGTTCTCTCCAGGTGTTTTCCCTACCTTAATCCGCCCTGGAATAATTCCTTCAACAGAGTCTAATGAAGAAACATTATGTTCCAGGAATTTCTTTAAGCCTTTAATAATCCCATGCTGACGTTTAATCTTATTCTTTCTATGTTTCATATTATTTACTTCATTAGTGCTATTTTAATAAGCCTCGAAAACTAATATACAACCATTTTATATAGTTTGCTATGAGCCAGGCAATGTTATACTTCCTTTTTTGCCGTGACCACTACAAACTGACACCCATGTTAGCATGAGAAAAATCACCGATCTAGAGTTTGATAATACTTACAGAAAACTGCCACAAGAGTTTTATGATCTGGTTAAACCAACGCCTCTTAGTAATCCCGATCTTGTCTCTTTTAATTCAGACGCTGCTGCCCTAATTGATCTTGATCCGACTCAAGCAGAGCTACCTGAGTTCGCAGATTATCTTTCCGGAAAGAAAATGTTGCCAGGGTCAGATCCGCTTGCCATGTATTACACTGGGCATCAGTTTGGAGTTTACAATCCGGACATAGGAGATGGTCGTGCAATTCTTTTAGGAGAAGTTCGAAATAAGAAAGGAGAGATCTGGGATCTCCATTTAAAAGGAGCAGGACGAACTAAGTTCTCACGCATTTTTGACGGCAGAGCGGTGTTGAGATCATGCATAAGGGAATATCTTTGTAGTGAGGCCATGCATGGGCTTGGAATTCCTACAACAAGAGCGCTTTGTATCATAGGAAGTGATGAAATAGTACAACGTGAGACAAGTGAAAAGGGAGCCATGATGGTTAGAATGGCCCAGACTCATGTGCGCTTTGGTTCATTTGAGGCTTTTCACTATACAGATAGACCAGACTGCGTAAAGCTCTTAGCGGATTATGTTATAGAGCATCATTTTCCCGAGTTTCTTGGATTGGAAAATAGATATGATCTGTTTTTCTCAGAAGTAGCTAAGAGGACCGCTCAGCTTATGGCTAAGTGGCAATCTGTTGGATTTGCTCACGGTGTTATGAATACAGATAATATGTCTATCACGGGGCTTACAATAGATTATGGGCCTTACGGTTTTCTGGAAGATTGCAATCCTGAATACACTCCTAATCATTCAGATAATTTTGGGAGATATTCATATCAAAACCAGCCTGCTATTGCTCTTTGGAATTTAAATAAGTTAGCTGTTGCTCTAAGCTCAATTGTTGACGGGGAGAAAGCTCAAGAATCTTTAGATAATTTTAGAAACATATATGCAAGCTGCTACGTAGAGATTATGAGTAAGAAGATTGGACTTAAAGAGGAAATGACTGAAGATGTAGAATTAATAAAGAGGCTATTAGATATTCTGGCTAAGGAGAAAGTGGATTATACGATTTTCTTGAGACGCTTAAGCAATATCACGTCCAATAATTCAGACCGGAATCAAGACATAGTTTTTATGTTTGAAGATCAGGGCGCAATTTCAGATTGGATGTCATCATATAAACTCCGTCTTAAGGCAGAAAATAGCAATGATACTGAACGTAATAAGAGTATGAATTTAGTAAATCCAAAATTCATACTCAGAAACTATCTTGCAGAGAACGCGATCAGAAAGGCTGTTGATGAGGCGGATTATACAGAGATTGAACGTCTACATAGAATCTTAAGAGATCCGTTTAGTGAATAAATACAATTTCAAGATTATGCTGAGGCTTCACCCGACTGGGGCAAGAATTTAGTTATAAGCTGCTCTTCTTAAAACTATGGATCAGTTTTCAAGATAGCTGGCAATGATCTTTTTGTCACCGACACTTGGAAAAAACACTGTTACCTTTGCATCGTCTCCTGAGCCTTCTACTCTTTTTATTAAACCCTCTCCAAATGCTGAGTGTACAACTTTTTGCCCAACCTTATAACGTCCGGTATTTTGATAGCTTGTAGCAGGTTTAGAGATAGTCTTGGTAGGATATTTTCTAGCACTTCTAGCTTGATTATTTTCTTCAAAATGAGGGGTCTCTAATCTTATTAGCTCTTGTGGTAGTTCTGAAATAAACCTTGATGGGATTGAGGCTTGCTGTTTTCCAAAAACCATTCTTCTGGCAGCCCCTGCGAGATATACTTTTTCTTTTGCCCTGGTTATTCCAACATAAAAAAGTCTTCTTTCTTCTTCGACCTGTCCGTTCATAGTTGAATTAAAATGTGGGAGAAGATTCTCCTCCATCCCGACAATAAATACTATTGGGAATTCTAACCCCTTTGCGGAATGAAGAGTCATAAGAGTCACCTGATCGCTATTTTCACTGTATTTATCAAGATCGCTTGCAAGAGTTACACTATCTAAGAAATCATTTAGAGTAGTCTCTTCTCTTTCTTTCTGAAATTCTACAGCAAGGTTTAAAATTTCCCCTATATTCTCTTTTCTTTCTTCTTCCTTTTCCAGCATGTCCAAATATTTAGTTTTATGAAGCACATGGTTTATGAGACTTACTATGTCATCTTTTTCGGGAAATTCTATTAGCTCAGTAAGTAAATTATTGAGCCTTTCTATTTTCATTAACACGCTATTTGAAAGAAATTTTTCTTTGAGAGCAATCTGAATCGCCTCATAAAAAGAGACCTCCCTTTCCTTTGCGATCTCATCAAGATTGTTAATTGTTACATTGCCGATTCCTCTAGGCGGCACATTAATAATTCGTTTAAGGCTTATTTCATCAGAAGGGTTTACTATTATCTTAAGGAATGCAAGGATGTCTTTAATCTCTTTTCTTTTATAAAACTCGGTACTTCCTACCATTTTATATGGGATGCTTTTACGAAGTAATTCTTCTTCAAGTAACCTGGACTGGGTATTGGTTCTAAAGAAAATTGCAATATCTTTATATGAGTAATCTCCCTTCTTTATCTCGTTAAATATTTTAGAAGACAGGTGTTTTGCTTCATTCTTATCGTCGCTCGCTTCATAGTAATTTATCAGATCACCTTGGTCATTTTCGGTGTACAAGTTTTTTTTGTGCCTGTTTTTATTATGGGTAATAAGTTTATTTGCTGCTTCGAGAATATTTTTAGTAGACCTGTAATTTTGCTCAAGCTTAATAATTTTGGCATCTGAAAAATCTTTCTCAAAATTGAGAATGTTTTTTATATCCGCCCCGCGCCAGCCGTAAATTGACTGGTTGTCATCTCCCACAACAAATATGTTCCTATGTTTTCTAGAGAGCATCTCCACAATTTTGTACTGCACATGATTTGTGTCCTGGTATTCGTCTACGAGTAAATAATGAAATTGGTTTTGGTAATTTTCTAAGACTTCAGGCTTTTTTTCAAAGAGTTTTACTGTAACATGAAGGAGATCTCCGAAATCAAGGGCGTTTGATTTTCTAAGCTCTTTCTCATATAACGAATATATGCTTTGAACATGTTTGTCATATTCTCTTAACTCAGGACTATCAGGTCCGAGACCTTTATTTTTAGCCCCGTCTATTTGGGCTCTAGCTGATTTCGGGCTTACTAGTTTGTCCCCAATATTGAGCCGACCCATACAGTCTTTAATAAGTTTTATCTGATCGCCGTCGTCATAGATTATAAAATCCTTGTTATATCCATCTAACTTGTTAATATCTCTTTTAAGAATTCTAAGACAGGTCGAATGAAAAGTCCCAATCCAAACGTTTTTCGTTTCATCATGGGCAAGATTAGATACCCTTTGTTTCATCTCGTTTGCCGCTTTATTGGTAAAAGTCATGGCAAGTATATTAGAGGGCCTTACATTATGCTCGCTAATAAGATGAGAGATCCTCTCTGTAATGATTCTCGTTTTACCGGAACCCGCGCCTGCTAGAACAAGCAGTGGTCCTTTATGGTGCTTAACCGCTTTTACTTGTGATTCATTTAGATTTGTTTTTAGGTTGGCTGCCATATCATTTTGAAATGCTATACACAGAAATTTATTGTCTGTATTTATTTTTCGTCTGAGGCCCTACACTTTTAGGAATAAGAGGAGCTTGAATTGGTGCTGAATTCAAATTATCTACTGAAAGAATTAGTTCTGGCTGGGCCGAGAGGATTCGAACCTCTACAACTGGCGTCAAAGGCCAGGGTCCTACCATTAGACGACGGCCCAACTCGAACGTGATTATGTTACCAAGATTTTATATCCTTATCAATAAAATCTTGGTAATCTTTATAAATTTTTAGAGAAAGGCTCATTTTAGTGCTTGAGAGCATTTGTTTTAGGCAAGGACATTTGGCGGTTTAATTAACTTGTAATCAGCCAGGAACTCGT
>SPCL01000031.1 GCA_004525335.1 Thermodesulfobacteriales bacterium | reverse complement strand
ATTTAAAATTAATAATACGATCATGCTTGATTCTTACATCCGGATAGAAAATTATTTTCCCCGCACTAGAGAACTCATCAGCTCTATTCACTATCTCTTCTAAAAGTGTGTCATTCTCAATAAAGACCATCTTGGTATTCAAACTATTCGCAGTCTCTATTATCTTATCTAAATCTTCATTCTGTGAGAGAGGTACGAGAATACCGCCAAGATGAAAAATAGCGATTTCTGTTGCGATTGCATCAAGACTGTTAGAGGAGGCTATTAATGCCCTGTCTCCCGTGTTAAAACCAGCGTCCAAAAGAAAACTTGCGATATTTTTTACTTCCCTATCGAAGTCAAGCCATGTAATCTGTTTCCAGCTCCAGCCGTCTCTGCGTTGAAAGAGGAGTCTTGTGCCGTGTTCTTTTACTTTGTTTATAACTAGCTCTGGGATAGTTCTTTCACTCATATGAATTCCTTATTGATATAGATTAGAATATTTATTATAAATTCCGTGTAAAATATACAATAAAACTGATAATTTAAAACCATGAAACACGTAGAAAAATTAAAACCCTTCCCAAGCGAGCTTCTGGATTTTACCAGAGAAGTAGTTGTGGAGCTAAGAAAAGCAGGGCACAAAGCGTTTTGCGTTGGCGGATGCGCTAGAGATACTCTACTTGGGATAGAGCCAAAAGAATATGATATTACTACCAGCGCCACACCTGAGGAAGTATCTGAGATATTTCCTCATACCGTACCTATTGGAGTTAGCTTCGGCGTTATCCTGGTAATCACAGGGAAATATCAATTTGAGGTAGCGACTTTTAGAAAAGACCAGAGCTACACGGACGGGAGACATCCGGACAAGGTTATATATAGCTCTGAGGAGCAAGAAGACGTCCGGAGACGCGACTTTACGATAAACGGCATGCTCTATGACCCTATCGAAGAAGAAGTGATTGATTACGTAGACGGAATCAGAGATATAAAGAGCAAAATTGTTCAGACTATCGGTGACCCATATGAGCGGTTTAATGAAGATAAGCTCAGAATGATGAGGGCAATTAGATTTAGCTCTAGATACAATTTTGAGCTCAATCTAGACACATTTCTAGCTATAGAGAAACTAGCTGCCGACATTACACAGGTTAGCAGTGAGAGAATTAGAGACGAGATCACTAAAATCATAACCCAGAGCAATCCCGGGCATGGTCTTAATATGCTCTCTGTTAGCGGCCTGCTTAAGTATATTCTCCCTGATGTTGAAATCATGACTGGTGTGGAGCAGCCTCCGGAATTTCATCCGGAGGGGGATGTCTTTATCCACACCTGTCTTGTGCTGGATAAGTTGCACAAGAACCAAGCTGGAGTTGTATCTCCAGAGCTTGCTATTGGAGCCCTGTTACACGATGTTGGAAAACCTCCGACTTTTTCTGTTTCAGACAGGATTAGATTTAATGGACACGACAAACTTGGAGCTGATATGTCCAAGAAAATATGCCGTGAGCTCAAATTTTCGAACAAACAAATAGAAGTTATCTATGCTCTTATAAGAGACCATCTAAAATTTAAAGATGTATTCAACATGAAAAAAAGCACACTGAAACGCTTTATTGGTATGCCACATTTTGAAGAGCACATGGCGCTTCACCTTGCTGATTGCCAAGCGAGTCATGGATTAACAGCTGCTTATGATTTCGTTATGGAAAAATATAACGATTTTGAAGAGGAAGAGATAAAACCAGCTCCTCTCATAAGCGGTAGAGAGCTAATTGAAATGGGTTATAAACCGGGGCCGCTATTTTCTGACATACTCAACTTCGTAGAGGAAGCACAGCTAGAAGGAGAGATCACGAATACGCAAGAGGCCATAGAAGCAGTATTAGAAAACTATCCGTCAGATAAATATATCAATTAAAACTATACACCCCTCTATACACAATCTATTTTAAGATCAGCAATAGCCAGAATGAAATAGTTCTAATCTCTGGGGAAAAAATGGTAAGAACTGAAATGGGGGAGGGTCTTTAAAGACCCTCCCCCAGGCAGTAGTTGTTATATTTTTCCTTGTAGCAAGAATGCTATGAGAAGAGCATAAATAACGAGTGACTCGATAAGAGCAAGACCAATAATCATTGGTGTAAGAATCTTCGAGCTCGCACCAGGATTTCTAGCAATACCACTTAAAGCAGCGGCAGTTGCTCGTCCCTGACCCAATCCAGCCACACCAGCAGCTATTCCAATTCCCAGTCCTGCACCAAGTGCAAGTCCTAGTTTTGTCAATTCACCCCCGCCCTCAGCAGCATGTGCTGATTCCGGAACAAAAGCTGCAATCATAGCAACTCCTAATATCGAAAGTAATGATAACGCCTTTTTCATTTGTCTACCTCCTTTTCGTTGAGTAAGTCGTTTTTTTTGATAACTTTATATTCTTAATTTTATTCAATATCCGTATCATGCACAGTTGCAAGCGAAATATAAATAGCAGATAGAACTGTAAAAATAAACGCTTGCAGTATAGACACAAAAAGTCCAAGTCCTACAAATATTGCAGGAATTATGTAATGAACGAGATTGGTAAATACACCAAGTACCATATGGTCACCCGTTATGTTCATGAATAACCTGAGAGAAAGCGATACCGGGCGCACAAAATGGCTAATCATCTCAATTACAAACATTAGCGGTGCCAAAAAGATAACGGGGCCTGCAAAATGTTTAAGATATGCCATACCGTTTTCTTTAAAGCCATAGTAGTTATACATTACAAAAATCACGATACCGCATGCTACCGGCACATTAAAATTGCCGGTTGGTGGAAGAAACCCGGGAACTATTCCTAAAAGATTTGCAAACATTATAAAGAAGAACGATCCGCCTAAGAGAGGAAAATATAGTTTTGCTTTTTCCCTAGAACCAAGCATGTTAGTAAATAGATCAAAGAGAAAATCAATTGTTAGAATTTCAAAGATTGTTCTTATAGAAAACTTATCGTCAGGTAAGACTGAGTCATCACTAGAAAGAGCCTTTTTAATTTTCAATCCAGCCAAAGCCAGTAGAATAAGAACCAAAATCGATCCTAGAATATAGTCATATTTATCTAAACCCAGTAGTGTAAACCAACTAAAGTGATCCATTTGTACTCCTTCTTAGGTTTTCTCCGATTATAACGATTACAACACCGGTAACTCCGATGAAGAATCCATAGATATTAATCTCAGTGAATATAAAAATAGTTGCAACAACACCAATTAGAACCGCCATTTTGATAATAAAAGCAAATATACCAAATCTCACTGAGGAAGAATTTGAGACAAGCGCATTGACTACGAATCTAATCGCAACAAAATTTGCAGTAAATAATACCCCCCCTGCAGCAACACCCAAAGCGAGTTGCCGAGAGCCGAGTAGATAGTTAATCACAACTAATATTGCGGTAACTATTAAGCTATATATTTCTACTTTACCGACTGACGCTATGTTAATTAGACTTATTGCCTTTTGTGTCATCAAACCTTTTTATCATCCTAATAAGTAAACTAAAACCTGTTATAACTCCTGCTACAAGACCCAGCATTGTAAACCAGGGTGTTTTTGTTTGGAGCCACTTGTCTACATACTCACCCAAAATTATCCCAGCTATGACTGAGAACCCAAGTTCAAACCCTACGACTAAAAATACCATCCATCTGTATTTTCTTTTCTGTTTAAATTTAATACCTCTTTATTTGATCCTACTCTCACTTACTAAAGGTCTTTAAGACTCTTATATAAAGCATTAAGCGTTTTGTCCACATCCTTTTCAGTATGAGACAGTGAAAGAAAAACAGCCTCAAATTGAGAAGGCGGGAACATAATACCAGTACTTAGCAAATTTTCAAAAAATTTTGAATATTTTTTTGTATCAGACGCTAAAGCAGTCTTATAATCATGAGGTGCAGGCTCTGTAAAAAACATTGTAAACATTGATTCTAATGAGTTTATGCTAGCTTTAATTTCAAGTTTTCTAATAATATCCTCAAGACCTCCAACAAGGCTATTTGTCAGGTCTCTAAGTTTTGTATAGTTTGAGTTTTTATTGAGTTTATCAAGTGTGGCTAACCCAGCAGCCATTGCAAGAGGATTGCCTGAAAGAGTACCGGCTTGATACATTGGACCAAGTGGAGCTACTATACTCATTATCTTCCTACTTGCTCCGAATGCTCCCACAGGAAGCCCACCGCCTATAATTTTGCCGAGACAGGTTATATCCGGAATCACGCCGAAATATTTTTGCGCGCCGCCCATAGACAATCTGAATCCAGTAATAACCTCATCAAAGATAAGAAGTGCCCCATTTTTCTTAGTAATTTTTCTTAAGTTTTCCAAGAAATCTTTTTGTGGCGGTATTACACCCATATTGGCGGCTACGGGTTCTAGAATAACTGTAGCAATCTTATCGCCGTATTTTTTAAAAAGTTTTTCTACTGATTCAATATCATTATATTTGGCTAAAAGGGTTTTATCCGTAAATGATTTTGGAACCCCAGGACTGCTAGGTGTGCCAAATGTTGTTGCTCCAGAACCAGCTTGGACTAGCAGGTAATCCGCATGCCCATGATAACAACCTTCAAATTTTACAATATAATCCCTATTGGTATACGCCCTTGCAAGACGCACAGCGCTCATAGTAGCCTCTGTGCCCGAATTGGTCATTCTGACCATATCTATCCCTGGAAAGGATTTAACGATTAGTTTTGCCATTACTACTTCATCTGCGCAAGGCGCTCCGTAACTGGTTCCCCTCTCTGCAGCTTGTTTAATTGCTCTTACCACATCAACGTCTGAATGACCTAAAATAAGAGGTCCCCATGAAGACATATAGTCTATGTACTTATTGCCGTCCTCATCATATGTATATGCGCCCTTAGCTTTGGATATAAAGACAGGAGATCCACCAACAGCATTAAAAGACCTGACAGGGCTGTTTACGCCCCCAGGCATTAAGCCTTGGGCGATTTTATATAATTTTTTTGATTTAGTAAATTGGGCTTTCATTTGTATATTTCGACCGGGACTATTAAAGACTAGGAGTAGTTAACATAAACCAAATTGAGGTGTCAAGTATATATGCCAAAAAGCTCAACAACAGGAAATTAAGCTATAAAAAAGGGGAGAAACTATAAATAGTTTCTCCCCATTATTTCTATACCCATCAATCTATTCAGAATAGATAAGATGAGATAATTCTCATATTTAATAGACTAAGTTTATCTTATTTAGCGTAGCTAAAGATAAGCCTTGCGCCTACTTTTGCAGTTGGTGATGTAGCTATGAAGTGAGCCCTTCTGTTAAGCTGATAGGCTTCTTCAGTAGTTCCAGCGCCAAACTGAGTTGTTTCTCCACCGCTTGCAGTTGTGATCCTTGAAGGATCAATACCAAGATTTACCAAGACCGCTTTTGTTGCGTCGGCTCTTCTCTGAGCGAGCTGCAAGTTGTATGCAGGTGTACCCCTGATGTCTGCATAACCTTCGATAAGAACAGTTACGTTAGAGTCCACCTTAAGAATTTCAGCATTTTCTCCCAATACAGCTTCTGCATCCATTCTGATATCAGACCTATCAAAATCAAAGAAGATATCATTCAGATCAGAAGTAGCTATTGGTGGTGCTGGTGGTGGTGGTGGTGGTGCTGAACATTTTAGCTTAGCTTCATCAGCTTTCGCTTTAGCGTCGATTAGCATCCTACGTGCTTCGAGCTCACTGCAAAATTCTCCAGCAAGGGCTTTACCTTTGGCTAGTGCTGAATTAGCTGCTGCTAATTCTGCTTCACCACATGGAGCTCCACAATAATCTCCTGTTGTTGGATCATCACCGCAAACTCTCTGCTTGCATTGTTCACATGTTGCTGTAGCATCAGCAACCGCTGAATCAGCAGCAGCTAGCTCTTGCGTCGGCGGGGGTGTCGCACAGCTTGCTAGATATAGCAATGCAACAACTAAAAATGGGATGCTTAAAAAAAGCATTTGTTTATCCCTTTTCATTCTACTGCACCTCCTTTAAGAGTTTTTTGAGTACCTAATGAGTACATAATAATAAACCTTTTAGCCATTAACTGCAAGCTCTCTTATTTTTTCTTTTGCTGTACTAGCTTCTTCAGACTTTGGATACTTGTCAATTAGAGTCTGAAAAAACAGTTTTGCTTCCTCTTCTCTACCTATTTCTATTAAGGAAAATCCTTGTTTTAAATAGGATAGAGGCACCCTATCATCCTTAGGGTAGCTATCAATAAATTTTTGATATTCCAGTATCGCTTCTTCAAATTCTCCTTGTCTATAATATGATTCAGCTATCCAGTATGTTGCATCACTGGCTTTAGAAGAATCAGGATATTTAGATAAGAACAATTTAAACTGCTCTCTAGAGCCACCATAATTCCCTTCATTAAGATCAGTATAACCTTGATTGAAAACATAATCTTCAGTTTCAACATCTATAGTTTGTTCGTCTAGAGACGGTAGCGCAGAACCACCTTCAGAGCCAACTGCGGGAGCACCGGGCAAACCTAAATTTCCTTGATTCACCTTAGTATCCAAACTTGAATATGATCTGTTCAGCCCTTTAACCTGTTCCTCTAACTGATTAACCTGCTGTTGTAGTTGAGCATTATTGCCACCACTAACACCAGTACCCTGTAGAGATTGAACTTGTTGAGATAAACGTTCCATTTTAGCCTCAAGCCTAGTCTGCCTGGCATACACACTACTAACATCACCTTGTGTAGCCACACAACCTAGGGACAGAGAACTTATACCTGCCAACAATAAAATTGTAATAAATTTAATTCTCATCAATTATTTCCTAAAACGCAGGGACGAAATGAGCTCTTCTATTTTGTTGGTAATCATATTCTGAAGCACCAAACGCAAATTGCTCTGTTTCTCCCTTACTCACCGCCTGAACTTTAGAAGGAGAGACTCCTAGTCCAACCAGATAATTTTTTGTTGATTCCGCTCTTCTTTGACCAAGAGCCAAGTTATACTCTTCTGTACCGCGGACATCACAATAACCTTCAATAACGACTACCTGAAATTTGCCGCCGCTATTATTAATAATACTCGCATTCTGATTAAGGACAGGCCTTGATTCAGAGTTTATTGACTGACCGTCGTAATTAAAGAATATATCTACCATTCCGAAACTTGATCCAGACGGCGATAGAGACCCTAAAGTCTCTTCAACCGAGTCTATGTCTATAGACTCAACGTATGCTTGGTTTTTAGCTTTTCCTTGAGCTTCGATAGCTTTAAACCTTGCTTCTTCCAAAAGCTTGCGGGCACCGTTTTTATCACCTGCTGCTAACATTTCTCTAGCCTGTTCTATTAATTCCTCTGCCGCCTGGTACTCTGGCGTTCCCTCTGCTCCGGCATCTCTGGCCGCTTGTAAGGCAGCTTCTGCATCAGCCATTTCCTTATCTACATTAGGGCCACAAGCGAATGCAAACAATACAACAAATACCATAGAAAACCCTAAGGTAATGAACTTTGCCTTACTCATTTTGCTCCTCCTACTGATTTAAATATTATACCCCAGATAATTACATTATTTTACTTGCTAAGTCAAGACATTTTAATCCCGTACGAAGCAAACAAGATGCAAATAATTATAAGGATCGAAATTAGTTATAACATATTCTACTGTGAAAACCTAGCTTATAATGTTATTATATAAATTGAATAAAGTTAATGGGTTTAATTATATGAAAAAACTGTATTTTTTTCCTCTTTATTTATCTCTTAGCCTACTGTTTCTCTCTCAGATAGGAAATCCTGCAATTTCAGCAAATTTATTCGGAGATGATGAAATAATGTCCATGACTCCGGCTAATAGTTCAGTCTTTATCGACTTAAGAGATCAAAATAAAGCGGACATTCGCTTTAGAAAAGAATTAAACGATAAATCTTTAGATGATTTCAGGGATTTTCTGCGCGATTCGAGAAATATGTATTTTGCAATATGGCTCCTACGTATAGCTCAGGTTAACACTCTCGACATAAGCAATAAGGACCAACAAACTTTAGTTAATCCTCTTAGATGGTGGAGAAATTTTTTTGGATTTCAGAACAAAAGCAGAAAAAGGGGCGACTTTGAACTAAATGACGGTGATAGTTTTAAAACAAACTGGGTGATTCATCCGGCTTTTGGCGCTTATACATACTTATACTATAGAGCTAAAGGCTATAATCTCTATACATCAGCTTTTGGATCATTTACGCAGAGTCTATTATTTGAATACACAATTGAAGGAGTAGCGCAGTCTCCTTCAATCCACGATCTCATAGTAACTCCCGCAGTAGGAGTTCCCATTGGTATTATATTAGAAGAAACATCAGATTGGCTGATTGAAAGAAATAACGGCTTCTTAAACGCTATGGGGTATATTGTAAATCCTATGAGAATCATCGTGCCGGAAAGAGACAAGGTTAATGTTGGCCCTCTAATTTCTGGCCAGGTGGTAATAGGCTTTCAATGGTAAAAGTGCGCAGCTTAATTTTACAGATTTAGGTATTTACACTATCTCAATTCAAAATGAGGTTTTAATTTTATGAGCAAAGAAGCAGGATCTGCTGTAGCGGGGGCATTTTGGACTAATTCACCGGTAATTGCTATAACCAGCTCATGGGAAGGAAAAGTTAACGGTCAAATTGCTGTTACAGCGGTCACGTCTTCTATTGTGCATGAAATCCCCAGACTTTTGGTTGGAATATGGAAGGCCAATTATACGCACGAATTCATAACTAAAAGCAAAGCCTTCACTGTACATCTTCTAAGAAGAGATCAAATTAAACTAGTTAAAAACTTTGGTTTTTATACCGGACGAGAAAGAGAGAAATTTGAGAACATAGATTATAAAAAAGGTGTTACAGGGAGCCCCGTGCTATTAGACGCTCATTCTTATGCTGAGTGCAGGGTCCTAAACGCAATGGACGGAGGCGATATGACGGCATTTCTAGTAAGCGTTGAGGATGGGGAGATTTATGACGCGGGCCCGTGGATGACTCTGAATGATTTTTATACAGATGCGCCGCCTGAATGGATCGCCGAGTATGGCGAGAAACTCTCTCGCTCAGTTTCTTTATCAATCGAAAACATTCACAATATTAACCACAAACCTTGGCAACCTTAGTTGCTTTCCTGTGATCTAGGCTCTGGAACAATTACCAAACTGAGCAGCTTATAGTTTCTAATAACAACTAAGCTTGTCGGAATACCGGGCTTTGAGTCTCCTAGCGCATATACGTAGTCATAAATATTTTTAATAGAGACACCGTTAAACTGAACGATGGTGTCATCATCTAAAAGACCAGCTTTTTGAGCCGGGCTTCCTTCCCTTACTCCCATCAGCTTTACACCTTCAATCTGATTTGAATAATCTGGAATCGTGCCTAGATAGACATTAAATTTAGAAGACACTTTTTTTGGTTCTTCCACATTAGAAAAGGCAACTCTATGCTGCTGTGAATCTAAGTCCACAATAATATCAGCCATAAGAGAAAGCACTTTTTGTTGCCCTTTAGAATTTATCTTTTCCCAATCATCACCCGGGGTATGATAATCATCATGAAGACCTGTGAAGAAATGCAGTACCGGAATCTTTTTTGCAAAAAATACGGATTGATCGCTCGGAGCAAACCCTGAGTTGTTTAAACTAATTTCAAAATTGTAATCGGAATTCGAATCGTTTATTAGACCTCCCCACTCAGGAGAAGAACCTACTCCAAATATTGTAAGCTTGCCCTCATCTAACCTGCCGATCATATCCATGTTTATCATTGCGACTGTTTTATCGAGCGGCACTTTAGGATTATCTACATAATAGGATGCTCCTATCAATCCTAATTCTTCAGCAGAGAAAGCTATAAAGACTAAGCTTCTTTTTAAAGACTCTTTTCTACAAGAAAAGAACTCCGCAAGCTCTATTACCCCGGCTACCCCTGAGGCATTATCATCAGCGCCGTTATGAATGCTGTTATTGGGATCATCAGATCTCGAGTTTCTCTCTCCTAAACCGATATGGTCATAATGTGCTCCAATGACAATGAACTCATTCTTTAAAATAGGATCTGATCCTTCGATTAGGCCAATTACATTAGAGCTTTCACCTTGCTCTTCTATAACTTCAGATTTAATTTTTGCTCTCGTGTTTGCAAATATAAAAGAAGAATTTTCCTTCTTTGCTAGATTTTCTTCTAAATTTTTCAAAGTTTTTCCGGTTTTTAATAAAAGCTCCTCTGCTTTATTTCTCCTCATTATCAATGATTGAATCCCTGAGTCAGAGTATGAAAAGTCAATTCCAATAGAAGTTAGATCTTGCTCCTCTTCCTGGGAATAAGGAGTAACAAAGATTATAGCCTTGGCACCCTTTTCTCTCGCATTCAAAGCCTTGTATCTAAGCGCTGCAAAATTATAAAACGGGCTCTGTGCATCGTACCCCTCTGGCGTGTAGCGCAAAACTAAAACAACTTTATCTCTAACATCAAGCCCTTGGTAATCATCATACTCAAGCTCCGGGGCACTAATTCCGTAACCTGCAAACACTAATTTCCCATCAACTTCACCACTGCTCGAGAAGCTGAGAGTATTAAAGTCCTTTCCCGATTTAAATACTGTTTTTGTTTTGTCGGATACAATCTCTAAGCTATTATAGACCCCTAGCTCAACACCTTTGGTAAAAGAAAATTTTTGATAGTACGAGTCATTATCTCCTAATGCCTTAAGTCCTGCATTTTTGAATTGTGAAGAGATATATTTGGCGGCCATCTCAGCTCCGGGGGTTCCTGACATCCTGCCCTTAAGATCATCTGAAGCTAGGTAGCGAATATGTGAAATTATTTCCTCTGCCGAAACAAGCTCATTTTCGCAATTGGGATTGGACAAGGCCACTTGAATTGGAGAAAACATCAAAACAGCTATAAACGATAAAAGCAATCTGGTATTCATAAATAAATAAGTTACCACAAGATATTCAATGCGAATCCGAATTTAACAAATATTAAATAGGAATCTAAAACCGGATAAAGAACATTCAGAAATCAGAGCTGTGTTAACTTCACTGATATTATTTTGCAAATAAAGAAAACTTATACATGGTTTAAATACCGTTTGCACAGAGGATTAAACCATGTAAGACTTATTTCTAACTTATTTTAGATGGAGAGAGAATGTACCCTACACTTTTCACAGTTGGAGATATATATGTCTCCTCTTTTTCTGTTATGGTCCTTATAGCATTTCTAGTAGGATACTTTGTAGCAGAAGTGGAGCTAAAAAGAAAGGGCCTAAACAGCAACCTTGCCGATCTCTTATTAATTGCATGTGTAATAGGAGGATTAGGAGGAGCAAAAATACTCTTCCTATATCAAAATGTAGGTTTCTCTGATTTCATTTCAGACCCGGTTAGATACCTGGCTTCCGGTTTTACATTCTTTGGCGGCTTTATAGGAGTACTGATTTTAATCTGGTTTGTCACCCAAATGAAAAGAGTGAGTTATTTGAAAGTAACGGACTCTCTGACGCCGGGAATAATACTCGCATACGCTGTGGGAAGAATCGGATGTTTCCTGGTAGGTGACGATTACGGAACACCAAGCACCTTACCATGGGCGATCTCTTTCCCAAACGGCTCGCCTCCAACTTACTTAACCGTGCACCCGACTCAAATTTACGATACTATTTCAATGGCAATATTTTTTATTATTCTTTGGAAAATACGCAAAAAAGATTTTCCCATAGGATGGATGACAGCGGTTGCGCTGATGGTCTTAGGGGTGCAGAGATTCTTTATAGAGTTTATAAGAAGTACAACACCTAGTTTTGTCCCCGGTCTTTCCCAGGCCCAGATAATCTCCATAATACTCGTAGTTGTAGGAGGAGTAATGCTCTACAAGGTTGGTCAAAACGAGGGGAAAGGGAAAGAGCCTCGAGTCTACCGAGGAGAGAGATAATGCATATAGTTATAATTGGAGCAGGACAAGTTGGATCATTTATCGCACGAAACCTTTGCATTGAACATGACATAATCGTCATCGAAAATGATCAAGAAACAGCAGAAAGACTGAGGGAATCCTATGATGTCATAGTTATGCAGGGCGATGGGGAAGATATATCGGTTCTCAAAGAAGCTCAAATAGAAAAAGCTGCTATACTACTCGCCGTTTCAGGGGATGACAGGACCAATATAATGGCTTCCACCTATTCTGCTACACTTGGAGTACCAAAAATCATTGTAAGGGTTAGAAATCCGAACTTTTTAGAATATCCCAAACTTATCAAGAATGTTGATATCTCAGTAGTTCACCCCTGGGAAATAATTTCAGAAAAGATCGCTAGTTTAATCGGCTCTCCTTTTGCATGGAAGACTGAGACTCTGGCTATGGGCAAGATAAAGATGTTCAAGTTAAAGGTTGAAGACAATACTCCAATTGTCGGTATTACCCTAGCTGAGCTTGGCACTCCTAAAGCCTGGATTTTTGTAGCAGTCTCCAGGAATGGGCAAATATCAATACCCACAGGTGAGACCAAGATCCAAACTGGCGATTATGTATTCGCTCTTGGTGTACCTGAGATACTTGGAAAACTTAAAGAACTATTCGGAGTTCATGAACAAGAGATTAAATCTGCTGTTGTTGTAGGAGGAGGCAGACTTGGAAGAGGAGCAGCAAGACTGCTTGCTAAGAACAACATATCAACCAAGCTCATAGAGAGTAACCCCGAAAGAGCTAGAAAAGCCGCAGAAGACCTAGACAATGTTTTAGTTTTTAAAGGAGACGCTACGGACACCGACACTCTTAAAGAGGCGGGAATTGAATCCGCTGATTACTTCATGGCGCTTACAGGTGATGATGAAAATAACGTGCTAAGCGCTCTTCTAGCTCGAAACCTTGGAGCAAAAAGAACAGCGGTGCTTTATACCAAGCCTGATTATATTGATGTTATTGAAGCAATAGGAGTAGACCGCGCTATAAGCGTAAGGCTCTCGGTCGCAAATGAAATATTAAGCTTGCTCCATATGCATGGAGTTGCACATGTGGCGCTTGTTGAAGAGGGAAGGGCTGAGGTTCTTGAATTTGATATAAAACCTGAAACCAAGATAATAGGAACGCCGCTTAAAGATGTTGATTTCCCCGAGGGATCGATCGTTGGAATTGTTCTTCGTGGTGAAGAAGTCATAATTCCAAGGGGCAACTACATTGCAGCACTTGGAGATAGAGTTGTTATTTTCACTCTCCCGGAGGCTGTAAGAAAAGTTGAGAGGATACTTGGGCAATAAACTTCACACCTAATGTTCTGGAGAGAATAGATTTCTCATAAAACTAAGCCTGCTAAATCCTTTTACTTTAAATATGTTATGGTAATATTCTGAGCGTCAAAAACAGTAATTAATAATCCAAATAAGAAGTCCGGAATCATTTTCAATCATAAAAAAGATGAAAGTAATATTTGATCCAGAAGAACCGATACAAAATTCTACATCTGCGACAATTGGAAACTTTGACGGTGTTCATATCGGACACAAGAAGATTCTAAGCGCCGTTAAAAAAGAGGCAAAACAACAGGGGTTAAGTTCGTGTGTAATCACCTTCCACCCTCATCCTCAGAAAGTTCTTCAAAATATTGATATCCCGCTTTTAGTTCCAATAAGAGAAAGATTAAAATTATTGGAAGATCAAGGCATTGATGTAGTAGCCTGCTACACATTTACTAAAGAAATAGCAAAGATTTCGGCTCAAGATTTTGTAACAGATATCCTTGTTGGCAAGCTAAACCTTAAACATTTGATAGTCGGCCCAGATTTTTCATTTGGTAGAAAGAGAGAGGGCAACTTATCCCTTCTAAATAAGATGGGAGCTGAATATGGGTTTGATACAGAGGTTGTTGAAACGGCCTTATATGAGGGCGAAATAGTTAGCAGTACTTCTATTAGAAATCTCGTTAGAGAAGGTAATCTTCTAAAAGCAAGAAATTTTCTGGGTTATAACTTTTATATTGAAGGTCAAGTTAAGGAAGGCGAAAGAAGGGGTAGGCAGATTGGATTTCCCACAGCTAACCTGGATACGGATTGGGATATTCTGCCAAAAGTGGGCGTATACGCTACACTGGCAAATGTGGATGGAACGAAACACCAAAGTATTACAAACATTGGTTATAGACCTACATTTGGACATAACGGACTTTTGATAGAAACCCATATCTTCGATTTTGATGAAGATATATATAAGAAAAGAATAAAGGTTGAGTTTGTGGACAGGGTTAGGGATGAGCAGAAGTTTAATGGCCCTGAAGCGCTGGTTGAGCAAATAAAAAGGGATGTTGAAAGAGTTAAAGAAATTCTTTCGAGCAATTAATACAGTGTTACTATAAAACTAACGAGGATGAGAACGTGGGAGTAAAAGCAACTACAAGTATTTATGGCATATTCGGACATCCTGTTAAACACAGCCTGTCTCCTGATATGCATAACAGCGCATTTAATGAACTGGGGCTAAATTCTGTTTACGTAGCTTTTGATATTGACCCCGAAAATATTGAAGAAGCAACCAGAGCTATAAGAGTGATGGGGATAAAAGGAATTAATATCACCATTCCCCACAAACAGACTATCATTCCTTTTTTAGATGAAGTTTCCCCCGATGCAAAACTCACCGGCGCTGTTAACACTGTAAAAAACGAAAATGGGAAGCTCTCAGGATTCAACACTGATGTTGGGGGTTTTTTAAGAGCAATTAGAGAAGACCTAGATTTCACTCCTGAGGGAAAAACCCTTTTCTTGATTGGCGCAGGCGGAGCAGCGCGTGCCGTTCTATCAGCATTTTGTATGAATGGAGGGGCCATAGTTCATATTGCTGATATATTCAAAGATAAAGCAACCGAGCTTGCTGACCAATTCAAAGCAAACTTCCCAAATATAGTTATAGAAATAATAGAGATGGAAAACCAAAGTGCTATATCGGAAAAATTTGCCCAAGCCGATATACTTGTAAACGCTTCCCCTGCCGGAATGGATGGAGTGGGTGCTCATGATATACCACTCACAAGCCTTAACAAAAAAGCAGTTGTTTATGACCTCGTATACAAACCTACTAACACCAAACTATTACAGGATGCTAAAGAGCTAGGACATAAAGCCTCGGGCGGCCTTACGATGCTTCTCTACCAAGGAGCGGAGAGCTTTGAGATTTGGACCGGCGAGAATGCCCCGGTTGAAGTTATGAGAAAAGCTCTCGGATACTAGTCTTACCTACTCTTGGAAAATTTTTTAAATCAAACGAATTAATATATTGCCTTTAGATATTGGCAAATAGTATTGCTTTGTGAGATAATTAGTCTATAAAAACAAGTTATAGGTCGGAGGAATTATGAAAGTCAGCAGCGATGCGGGAGATTTTGATATTATTGTGAAAGACGCTAAAGTCGAAGGGGATTTTGTAGTTATAACAGGGCAGATGGGTGTCTGGGATTCTCATATTTATATGACTCCACAGGACATATGGAAGTTTACTTCCATATTTTTAAAACCTGCAGTAATACTTTATATGCTTAAAATACCTTTTAGGTCTCTTTTCAGGTCTTCTTCAAAAAATGAAGACAAGTAGGAGAATGTTGTTAATACTCTACGGTTTTAATAACTTCCGGGTTCACCAAATATTTAGGGACTTCTCCTCTTAGCGCAAGCTCCACACTAGTAACTGCCATATCTACCATCTTCTCTCGTGTTTCAACAGAAGCGCTGCCTATATGTGGCACTAGAACGGTATTTTTTAGATTCAACAATTCCTCGTTAACTTGAGGTTCGTTTTCAAACACATCTAGCCCTGCCCCCCATATCAACCCATCTTTAAGAGCTGAAGCAAGCTCTGCTTCTTTGATGATAGGCCCTCTACCAACATTAACAATAATAGATGTAGATTTCATTTTCTGAAATTCTTCCTGTCCAAATCTGCCTCTTGTTTCCTCTGTCAAAGGAGCGGTGATTACTATAAAGTCAGATTCTTTAAGTAGGGTCTCAAAGTCTACAAACTCTGCCCCAGTTTCGTCTTCAGCTTTTTGATTATTATTTCTGTTTTGATAGATGACCCTCATATTAAAACCTTTCGCTCTTCTGGCAACAGCGCTTCCGATGCGGCCCATGCCATAAACGCCCAGAGTTTTTTCGTGAATGTTCATTCCTAAAAGAAGTGACGGGTGCCCGCACGCAAATTGCCCTTCCCTCACATATGTATCAGCTTCAATTATTCTTCTTGCTACAGAGAACATCAGTGCCCATGCAAGATCTGCAGTTGTCTCCGTAAGAACGTTTGGAGTATTAGTCACGAAAATACCCTTTTCGCTCGCATACGGGATATCAACATTCTCGTATCCTACGCCGGAATTGAATACGATTTTCAAATCGGGACAGCAGTCAATTAGCTTTTTATTCACGACATCCGCCACTGTGGTTATCAAAGCAACGGAATCTTTAGCATTCTCTAACAATTCTTCATGTGTAGGAAGAGTTGATTTAGGATAAACCACTACATCATATTTTTCTGAAAGTCGTTTTACTGATTCTCCTGGATATTGAGAAGTTATGAAAATCTTCTTCATTTATCTTCAAAAGGATCAGGAATTTCAGGGTGCCAGAGTTTAAAGTGATTCTTATGGTTCTCGGTATAAGCTCCGGGTGGATAGTACTCGTCGTAGAAATCTAAGTCCGAGTGATGGGCTTGCACCATAAACCTAAGAAACATGGGGTCTGAAAATGCGGGGAACCTTCCGTATGTGTCATAGATATAGTTGCAAATATCCTTCACTACCTGTATCTCATCTTTATTAGGCCTTTCTACTTCTCCCAAGACACCTTCAGGGTTAAGATACGGCATAGTATGTGATTCCCAGTTACTCCACTTAGCATCGTTAAACGCTTCTACCGCCTCACCCATATCTTTATAGTATGGAGGGCAGTAGGCTTGGAAGAGACCATCTTTACCCACAGCAACAGGGTTTGGATTTCCGGTACCGCCTTTAATTTCAGGAGTGGCAAATCTAAAACCAAGACCTTTATTAAAGGGTGTGCCGCCGAGCATGAACATGCTCGCGAATCCGCTAAATAGCCATCCGCCGAGTCCAAGTGTCTGAAGAGTTAGGACCATGTTCTGTCCCATAAATGCCTGCTCAGCAATATATCCGTTAGCAAACCTGAGCTCTGCCTCTACGAGCGGCATGCGTTTACCTTTATCCAGGAACCCACTCTCAAGCCACTTGTCTGTATTAGGGAGCCTTAAATTATGAAGCTCATCAACAAAATTAAACCTGTGGTCAGGCCTCATATAAAAGAAGAGCAAGTTTATGATACAAGCTGACAAATCAGTTACAGGCATAAATAAAGTTGTGCCCGGTTTATTTACATTCCAGAGATTGTGCCCCGCTAGCCCTGGCGGCTTTGAAGGTAGATCGGCACGTTTATCTTCTAATTTTATCCTAGACTCCAAAAAGAGCTCTAGTATTTTATCAACCCTGTCATGACGGCTAAGAGCTTCAAGGCCTCTAAAATCATGAGCCTCTTTATCGTGCATTTTTACCATATAAGTCGCTTCGTCATTTGTGTAGAAAAGCTCAGTCCTGTGAACATCTCCAAGAGCAGGGATAGTTTTACTCGTAAACTGCATCTCAAGATCAAGACCTACATGAGGAGGAAAATCTGAGAGGTTGATATTTTTGATGCCGAGCCCGTTCCAGACTATTAATGCCTCTTCAAGCTCTGTGAGTGGAACCGGATCATGTTTGGATTTAAATTGAAGCGGGCCCTTTTCAATTTCCATCCCGAGACCAAACCTTCTTGATCTCCTCTCAAAAAGAGCATCCATGAATTTGTAATCAACAGCAACATCTAGACCCGGTGGATATTTTGGCATGATCTGCAGATCTCCTTTGGATTTTAGAACCATAGTTTAGCAAATAAGGATATCTTAGCCAAATCACAAAACGAATCAAATAAATATTTGTAGAATCCGCAAGATTCATCTTTTATACTTAGACACGTATGAAAATTATCTCGCTAGAAGTGGGCTTACTATTTACAATCTCAGTAATATTTTTGAGTGGATGCGCTTCTGGTTTATATGGTAATCAGCAAGTTCCGCCAATACCAACTACTTTAAGGGGTGAGGATGGTGTAACTATTTCAGTAACTCCATCTTTCTGGCCCTGGTCTCCAAAAAACTTGAGTAACTATGTAACCCCTTATTACGTCAACATAACAAACAACTCAGATAAAACTATTATTATCGACTATGAAGATATAGTCCTTTTTGATCAATTTAAAACACAGTACACCCCGCTGTCTCCCGACACTGTAGCCAGTATTTTCAATACCCCAGCTCCCGCTGCTTATCAGGGAGGATATTCTTACCCTCAATTATCGGTTGGGGTCGGTTT
>SPCL01000239.1 GCA_004525335.1 Thermodesulfobacteriales bacterium | reverse complement strand
TATCCCCCTTTTTATATCCTGATACAACCCTCCCCATTCAACACAACGATTTAAGAACTGCCAGACATATCCCCTAGTATTTTCAGATATGTAATCATAGAGTTTAGTATAGAGAATGAAGTGGTCTATAGAGTCATAATATGACCTGACATCGGTTTTGCAGAAAAAACTGTACTTCGGATATAGCTTTATCAAATCCCTCACCGCACCTTTTAGCCCACCATGTCCTTTTAAGTGGTAACAGGTTTTAGAGAGAAGACACTATTAAGAGGTCATTATTCCAACTTAATCCGAGTTTGACAAAAGGGGTGCAGTACAATCTTGCTATATCTGATTGTTCAGAGCAAAACTTTGCAATAAAAGTGAGGATCCTACAGTTTTGGAGGGAGCAAGTCTTCAAGGAAAAACGCTGATAAAGCAGAACGGCCTGGGAGCCCGGACTTGAAATAAATGGAATTCGCCTGTGTGCTGACGGTTTTCTCACTTGTTTTTCTCAACTCGGCTATTTCCTTTATGCTAAACCCTTTTAAAAGCAGAAAGGCGACGCGTTTTTCGGCTTCGGTCAGCTCCCATTTATCCAGCTGCTTGTTAATTTCAACACTCAATCCGTCCAGGTAGGTCTTTGATACGCGCTTCCATTTTTGTGCTTCGAGATTAAGCTCATTCGAGAATTGCTTCTCTTTCGCAAGTGTACGTTGCATCGTAAAACGGCTTTTTATCAGGTAGTAAACCCCTGCCAGTGCTGTTAATCCTACTATGGTTTCAATTGAGATATGCCAGAACGCTACCCCGTCGAAATAGTCATTAGCGATATCTATAAAAGTCAGAACAGCTATAAAGACTAAAATAACGGATATTGTCAGTCGTTCGTTTTTGGTCATTTATATGAACTCAGTCGTCATCATACTCTTCGTTATGGTCTTCATAACCAAATTCTGATTCATGTTCCGTTTCGCCAAGTCTCAACTCGGTTCCCAGCAAATTCAAAGTCTGAGTGCTGCTGTCGTAGCTGGTAATCAAATACCCGAACCACGATACAAAAAGAAAAACAAAAAGTAACCCTGCCACCGGTCTCATGCTGGTAATTCCAGAGGTATCCAAACCTGTCTTCTTTTTACCATCCAGCATGCTGGACCATAAAGAATCTCTGTGTTTAACGTGGTGAAAGACGATCCCGACCACGTGAATTATAACAGAAATTAGGAATATATTAACCAGTAACTCGTGGACCTCCTCAAGACTATCATTTTCGCCACCGGTAGCCATTAATATACCCGAGATAGCAAGTCCAATAGCACAGGCAAACATGATCACTGCCGCGTAGCTGGAAGCCGGGTTATGACCCAGATAAGTTTTGGTTTTCGTGATAACTGCGTCTTTAAAGTACCGGATCAGGTCAATCGGGTTTAATTTAAAGGATGAAAAGCGCGCATAGGTCGTGCCTATAAATCCCCATATAAACCTCAGCACCAGTAAAAACGCAATTGTCAGACCCGCCAGCATGTGATAGCTAAAAAGCGGGCTTTCATCGTCCACAGTTTTTGCAATGGCAAAAGCTGTTATAAAAAGGAAAGCAAAAAGCCAGTGAAAGATACGTGTTGGTAGGTCGTAAACAGAAGTCTTTTTCATAGTAAACCTCCTAATAGTTAACTTTTGCTATTAAATATATGGAAGAAGTGTTAATTCCGCATCGGTCATATGGTGTATAGAGCTGTATTTACTGCTTTTAGTCTATAAGGATGTTGAATTGGTTAGTTAGCTCTAGAGGCGACTGTTGTTGTGTATGATGGCTCACACTTTTATCCCGACCGGGAGCACTCTGGAAACTGAGAAAAGCAAGAAGATAACCATTTTCGGAACTAGCGCCCGATATATTACGGCAATTGAGAATGAGCAATTGAGCGGGATTTGAAAATTATCTTAGCCAAAAATTCTAAGCTCAAATGAAAAGCAGTTATTAAAAAAGCCGGAACCCATTATACTTTATAGAGAACATAAAAAGGGAGTGATTAAATGAAAGCGATTTGGAACGCTCAGATAATAGCCGAAAGTGATGACACTATAGTTATAGAGGGAAATCATTATTCCCCGCCCGAAAGTATTAACAGAGAGTTTTTTAAAGAGAGCGCAAAACAGACAACCTGCGCATGGAAGGGACTAGCCAGCTACTATCATATAGAAGTTGACGGGAATACTAATAACGACGCGGCCTGGCATTACTCGGAACCCAAAGAAGCGGCAAAAGAGATAAAAGGCCACGTTGCATTCTGGAAGGGGGTCATTGTAACTTCATAACTCATTTTTATCTTAGCTCATCCAACCCTATTACCTACTAATAACACTTGACAAATGTTAGAGTAATAATCTAAGGTTTTAGTGAACGTATGTTCAGCATATGTTTAGCGATCAGTGTGTATTCATATACATATGATAGTACAGAAAAGCTAGAGGAGCCCCAGATGAGTATATCCAAAAAAGAAATTGAGTCCTCAGTTAAAGACAAGGAACTTATAGAAATCAGAAGAAAGGAAATAGTAAATGCGGCTGTAGACCTTTTTGTACGCAAAGGTTTCCATAGGACTACAATAAGGGAGATCGCTCAAAAATTCGGAATGAGTGTAGGAACGCTCTATGAGTATATCAGGACCAAAGAGGACATATTGATCCTGGTATGTGACTATATTAATTCCACGGTAAGAATGAGAGTAAAGCCGTCTGTAGAAATTACCAAGGACAGCGCTCAAAGTCTTATTAACGCTATAGAAATATACTACCGCATAATTGATG
>SPCL01000221.1 GCA_004525335.1 Thermodesulfobacteriales bacterium | reverse complement strand
ACTATACTTCCAATACGGAGCCAAAAACCTGCCAGGCCGTTTAAAAGAAATCCTCCATCTGTAAAGACTGAAACGCTAACCGAGGCGCCCACTCTTAGTGGATATTGTTCTTCATCTAAGTTTGTAATCTTAAGCCGTACAGGAAAACGCTGAGAAAGATTGAACCAGTTATCAGGATTCTCCACATCAGGCAAATCACCCGAAGGTATGCCCTGCCCCGCGCTAACACCCCAATCCGCGTTTTCCACTTCCGCCGTAAATATTTTTCCCGGATACATGGCTATAGAGATTTCAGCACTCTGCCCTTCTCGGATTCTGCCTATACTATTTTCTCTGAAGTTGGCCACTATCCATCAGCTTTCATCATCAACGAACGTGAGCACAGCGTCACCTACATCCACGTATGCACCATTTACAAGTTGCAAGTTGGATATATAACCATCACTCGGGGCATAAACAGTAGTTTGTGCAAGATTATATTCAGCATATGCTATCTGAGATTCAATTTCCCGTATTATTGCAAACTCGCCTTCGATTGTGTATTCAAGGGCTTGCCTCGAGCTATCAAGTTCAGCCTTGGCTTGACCGAGGGTAGCTTCTTGAGACCTGAGTTGATCTAATGCTGAATCAAGCTCAAGTTGAGCAATATAATTTTTCTCAGCCAACGGTACGAGATCATTATATTTTCTCTGCGCAAATACCAAATCTGCCTGTGCTTGCTTAACACCCTGTTCTGCCGAAACTATTGCGCTCTTAAGCTGATCGACTTCCTGTTGGGTTTGGACAAGTGTAGCTTTAAGCTGTTCAAGAGTATATTCATATGGTCTTGGATCGAGGCTAAAGAGCTTCTGCCCCTCTTCAATAAATTGGTTATTCTGAACATATACACCTATAACCCTGCCCTCAACCTGTGGCGCAACCTGAACGACATAAGTCTGAATATAAGCATCGTCAGTATAGGGAGTATATCTATCCAGCAGAGCATAATAGAAGACTAACAGGATAATAAGTGAAATGATTAGTATTATCCAAAACTTCGGTGTGTACTGTATTTTGCTGATCTTAGATTTCAGGCTGCTCATAGCTTATTTTGAGGTATCTAGATAATAGAATTAGCTCATTATACTAATACTATGATCAATCGAATCAAATATCGACTACCAGCCCCAAGGACCGCCCATCCAACCCCACATATTAGACTCAGCCACTTCGTTGCTTATTGCAGCGTCCTCTACTTCGTTTGCTATTTGCGACTCGGTCAAAAGCTGTTCATAACGCTGATAGGCTGCCTGGTCTCCGGTATATACACATCTACATTCAGTAGGGTCGGCATACCAGTACAGAGGCTTATTGTCTTTAACACTAAAGAGAACTTTATGTGGTGTAAGAGTGTTAAGATTTTCAAGCTCAGCAGTAGTAGTTGCAGGAATCATAGCAAAACCGGCTGCGCTTAAGAGCTGCTCTTGTTTCTGTGTTTTATTAGATTGAATTGCAGCGCAACCAATAACCGACACTAATAGAAATAATACCAAGAATACTTTTAATTTATTGATCATAACAACCCTCCGTTAATTTTTGAAATTCCATATTTACGAGTTTGTAACATAAATATCATACTTTATTAAGATAAGGTATCACTTAAATTGCGGGAATCAAATATCTATTCTAGGCCTACCCTTTTTTTATACCATTTAACAGCAGGTCCCAATGTAAGACCCTGAACCAGAATAGAAAAGACAACTACAATATAAGTAAGAACTAGAAGTATGTCCCTTGGCGAATCATCTGGAAGAGAGAGAGCAAGAGCAATCGATACTCCACCCCTAATTCCGCTCCAGGTCATAATAAGCCCTTTGATCTTTGGTATAGGCCTGAAAAACCTTAAGAGAACCAATGGAAATTCTACACTTACATACCTTGCTATGATAATAATCGGTATTACTAAACTGCATCCAAGAAAATATGTCTGTTTAAAATCGAGAATCAGAACTTCCAGACCAATTAATACGAATAACACAGCGTTTAAAACTTCATCTACAACTTCCCAGAAATCTCTAACATAATGACTGTGCTCGTGTTTTGTTCCGATTGCATCGTGGCGGCTCTTTGCCAAAAACAAGCCTGAGACTACGCTGGTCAAGGGCCCCGATACATCTAGCAGTCCTGCTAACGTATACCCTCCTGACACCAGGCCTAACGTTAGTAGTATGATCACTATGTGATTGTCTGAGCCTTTATATATTATCTGTACGATCATAAAATGTACGACATAACCCAGAACGAGACCAAGAGCCAGACCTCCTAGCGCCTCTCTTAAGAAAAACTCACCTATAGCCATAGTTGTCATCGAGGTAGTACCTGAAGCTAAACCCAACAACAAAACAAAAAGTACAACAGCAGCCGCATCGTTGAATAGAGCTTCACCGGTAATAATAGTTTCCATCGTATTGCCTGCATCAACACGTTTTAAAATTTTGATTACCACTACAGCGTCAATTGGGGAGATAATAGCACCGAAGAGTATTGCATAAAGAATAGGTAGATCAACGCCGAATTGCGACACGATCCAGTACATCGAAAACCCTATAAATAAAGAAGATATAACTATCCCAACAGTTGCTAGATATGCAATGGTCCAAGCAAATTCCTTCAATTTGCCTACATCCACTCTTGAAGCTGCGGCAAATAGAAGAAAGCTTAGCATACCATTCATAAAGAGATGGTTGAAATCAGCGGCAACTATCAGATCTGTCGCCCACCTAGTGTGGCCAAAACCTATGGATCCAAGAACAAGAAAAATTATAGAAGAAATAAGAGATGCAAGCATGATCCCAATTGTGCCGGGAAGCTTGATATATATCTCATTTAAATAACTGAAGATTGCTGTAAGTGTTATGACTATTGCGAAGACTGTAAATAGACTCATATGTTCAAACAGGAATTAGTTTATTCCTAACCGCCTATTGGTGATATTCAACAGAATTATATAGAAGCAAGATTGTATTGTACAGAAAACACTAAGCTTCTTTCGTTAGCAATACTGATTTT
>SPCL01000018.1 GCA_004525335.1 Thermodesulfobacteriales bacterium | reverse complement strand
GGCATGCCTGACGTAGAAATAATACCGATTCAAAAATCAGATACAGAGTACAACAAATTGAGATCGGGGAAACCTAAAATTTATTACAGAGATATAGCCATTGATGTAGGCAGGGTATTGGACGCAGATACGGTAATGGTTGGGACCATATCACAATACTCTGACAGAGGCGGGTCACAATGGGCAACAGATTCACCCTCTACAGTGTCGTTTAGTGTAGATCTGTTAAGCACAAAAGACGGTAGTGTATTATGGGGAACTTCTTTTACAGAAACCCAAAAACCTTTGTTCGACAATTTATTTGAAATTAAGAAGTTCGTAAAAAGAAAAGGAAAATGGATAACGGCTGATGAGATGGCAAAAGAAGGTGCTAGAAAAATAGCCCATAGATTCAGCACATTCTTATTGGAGAATAGATGATAATTATCCCAGCTATAGATATTAAGGACGGAAAGTGCGTAAGGCTATTCAAAGGAGAAGAGGAGAAAGTGACGGTCTTCTCTGACCACCCTTCTGAAGTTGCAAAAGAGTGGGAAGATGCAGGGGCTAAATGGATACACATAGTGGATTTGGACGGCGCATTTTCAGGAAAACCCAAGAATTATAACGTCATAAAATCTATAGTAGATAGTGTAAACTGCCCTGTACAGGTGGGTGGGGGTATAAGAAATATAGATACTGTCAGGGAATATGTAAAAATGGGTTTTAAAAGAATAATATTGGGAACCACAGCATTTAGCGATCAAGATTTTCTAAGAAATGCGTGCAGCGAATTCCCCCAAGAGATCGCAGTTGGGATCGATACAAAAAACGGGAAAATTGCAGTAAAAGGCTGGACTGAAGTCATAGATCAAACTACTCAAGAAGTAATGCGGAATCTACATGAGGTTGGCGTTTCAGTTGTGCTTAATACCAATATAGATAGGGACGGAACGATGGAAGGAATTAATATTGACGGAGCTCGTCAATTTATAGAAGAGTCTCCTATTCCGGTAATCGCTTCGGGTGGAATTGCCACTATGGAAGACCTGGAAAAACTGGCTTCAATTGAGCATCTGGGCTTATACGGCGCTATCCTCGGCAAGTCAATTTATACAGGCAGTATCAATCTTAAAGAAGCAATACAAAGGTATTCATAATGTTATCTAAAAGAATAATTCCGTGTTTGGATGTGAAAGACGGGAGGGTTGTAAAAGGAGTTAACTTCGTCAACCTAAGAGACGCCGGGGACCCCGTAGAAATCGCAAAGAACTATAGCGATCAGGGCGCTGATGAAATCTGTTTTCTTGATATTACAGCGTCCAACGAAGAAAGAAAAACTATGATTGATGTAGTGGAGCGCACAGCGGGGCAGGTGTTTGTTCCTCTAACTGTAGGCGGAGGTGTTAGAACGCTCGATGATGTAAGACAGATGCTACTGGCCGGGGCTGATAAGGTTTCAATAAACACGGCGGCCGTTAAAAACCCTGATTTCGTAAGAGAGGCAGCTCAGAAGTTTGGAAGCCAGTGTATAGTGGTCGCAATTGATGCCAGGAGCACGGGTGAGGGCAAATGGGAAGTATTTACTCACGGCGGAAGGAATGGAACCGGGATTGACGCTGTACAGTGGGCTCAAAAAATGGAGGATTACGGAGCTGGGGAAATCCTTCTTACTAGTATGGATAAGGACGGAACAAAATCTGGCTATGATTTGCCTCTAACAAGAACTATCTCACGCAACTTAAAAATACCTATAATCGCATCAGGCGGAGCTGGCACCTTGGAGCACCTTTCAGAGGGGGTAAAACTCGGAGAGGCAGACGCAGTATTAGTCGCCTCTATTTTCCATTACGGCGAATATACCATTAAAGAAGCCAAAGAGTTTATGAGTGCTAACGGCATATCGGTCAGACTTTAAATCTAAATATTAAAACGGAGCTTGATCTTGAACATCAGAGAACAGCTTGAAGAAATAGAAAAGGACACATTGTCCCCTCTCGCTACACTTAGCGCAGAAACAAAGGGAAGAATGAGACCTGAAGAAAAATGTGATATTCGAACTGATTTTCAAAGAGACAGGGACAGAGTAATACATTCAAAATCTTTTAGAAGAATGAAACACAAAACACAAGTGTTTCTAGCACCAACTAATGATCACTACAGAACAAGGCTCACTCACGTAATTGAAGTAGCACAGATTGCGAGAACAATTTCAAAAGCTCTCATGCTAAATGAAGATCTGACTGAGGCCATCGCACTCGGGCATGACCTTGGGCATACCCCTTTCGGGCATGCCGGCGAAGCTATGCTAAATGAGATATTCCCCGGGGGATTTAAGCATGTAATCCACAGCTTACGGGTGGTAGACATTCTGGAGAAAGGCGGTGAAGGCTTGAACCTTACTTATGAAGTAAGGGACGGAATCTCCAAACACTCAAAAGGCATGGGGGCGATAGATAATCCGCAATACAGACCTGAAACAATGGAGGGTCAAGTTGTTAGAATCTCAGATTTAGTTGCCTATGCCAACCATGATCTGGACGATGCAATCCGCTCCGGAATTATTACAATTGAGGACGTCCCAAAGGAATGCACCAATGTGCTGGGAAGAACTAATTCTGAGCGAATAAACAAAATGGTTAGAGATATAATCTTTGAGACAAAAAATTTGGGCGAAGAAAGGGCTATTGCAAGCCCCGAAGTTGAACAAGCCATGCTTGAGCTGAGAAGCTACCTGTTTAATACTGTTTATATGAACGAAAAAATTAAGAACAACTTTGATAAGGCCAAAAAAGTAATAAAAGAGCTTTATGAGTATTTTTGTGAAAACCAGGATGAATTTAAGATTATATATCCAAGAGAGCCTAGAGAAGGTGAAACTCCTGAACGAGCGGTATGTGATTTTATTGCATCAATGACAGATTCATACGCCATTACACTTTATGAGAAGATATTCTTACCCAAGAGATGGCATGGTGATATAAGCGCATTTTAAGAATATGAATTTCAGGTAACCTATAACGTTTTGAAAATATCCTATTCCAAATTTATAGGCATAAGCTGATTACGAAGTTGATTGGTTTATAACCGTCGGGTGAAAAGATTGATTAATCTGGGCTCAGTTTCTTTTTTAAACGCAAAACCTTTAACATATGCGATTGAGAATGATCTCGTAAACCATGAGTTCGAGCTTATTCAAACTTCTCCGTCAGAACTATCTCAAAAGCTTTATAATAAAGATATAGATGTTGGTCTCATTCCAGTTGCTGAGCTCCTTAAGAGAAAGGACTACCGAGTAGTGCCTGAAATATCTATTTCATCAATTGGAAAAGTCGATAGTGTTATTGTTTTAGCAAAGTCGGATTTAAAAGAACTCAAAACAATTGCAGTCGACAAGCGCTCTCAAAGCTCGACAGCACTTCTTAGAATAGTACTTGAGATATTTTATGGGATTAAACCCTCTTACATTGCCAAAGATATTGATAAAGCGGATATGCTCGATGGAGTAGACGGCGCTATGCTAATTGGAGATTCTGGATTGAGGCAATGTTACTCGGCTGAAAATCCATATAAAGTTTATGATTTAGGTGAAATCTGGACTAATGAAACCGGGCTGCCTTTTGTCTATGCGGTGTTCGCTGTGAACAAGAATGTTATACTAGGAGACAATCTGAACGCTCTTATAGAATCAAAGAAATATGGCCTGAGTATTGTAGATCAAATTTCAGAGATAGAATCAAACAAACTGGGCATAGATTACGAGATATGCCTTAAATACCTAAGTGATAGAATCAAATATGAACTAGGTGATGAAGAGATCAAGGGGATTATCAAATACAGCGAACTACTCTCAAAATTAGGCCAAGCGGAGCAGATTTCAAAATTAGATATTTACTCAGAGTAGCAAACAAGGAGAAATTAAAATGGCAGAAAAAATTCAAATGAAACTTGGGCATAGCCCCGATGCTGACGACGCTTTCATGTTCTATGCAATAGCTAAGGATATAGTTAAATCAGATAAAATTGAATTCATACAGGTAGTGGAAGATATTCAATCACTAAATAAACGCGCGCTCAATAAGGAGCTTGAGGTAACTGCTATTTCTGCCCACGGGTATTTGAAGGTACAGGACGATTATAGGATCATGTCCTGCGGTGCCAGTATGGGAGAGGGCTATGGGCCGATTGTAGTTTCTAAAGAGCCGATTCAAAGTTTAGAAGGAAAAAGAATTGGTGTTCCTGGAATGCTCACATCTGCATATTTGCAGCTATGTATTTATGCAGACGGCTTTATACCGGTTGAAATGGCCTTTGATGAGATAATGCCTGCTGTACAAAATGGAGAGATAGAAACAGGTCTCTTAATTCACGAGGGTCAGCTAACATATAAAGATGCAGGGCTTGAGTTGTTTTTTGATATTGGAGAGCTTTGGGCACAAGAGACTTCACTGCCTCTACCACTGGGATTAAATGTTGTAAGAAGAGATATTGGTGAAGAGCTTCAGAAAGAATGCCACAGAGTGCATAAGGAAAGCATAGAATATTCGCTCAGCCATAAAGACGAGGGGCTTGATTATGCTATGGAGTGGGGAAGAGGCATGAAAAAAGATGTTGGTGAGAAATTTGTGCTCATGTACGTAAATGATTATACGGTAGAATTAGGTGAAGAAGGCAAAGCAGCACTTGAGTATATGTTCAAAAAGGCATTTGAGAAAGGAATTATTACCGAACAACCCAGACTGGACATATTAGAAGGATAGCTTTTTTTAAGAATAGGTGTTATGCCAAAAGAATACGGTTATTTAATAAATGGGAAATGGCTTAAAAGTGAGAATAAAAGGGAGATTAAAAACCCTTATAATGACGAAGTTGTAGGTGTCATTAATATCCCTGATATTGATGAAGCCAAAAAATCCATATATCACGCACAAAGTGCATATGAAAAATTTAAAGAAAGCCCAAGTTACTTAAGAAGCGACACACTTCGAAAAATAGTAGAAGGAATTAATAAAAGAAAAGAAGAGTTTGCAAGAATATTAGTGCTGGAAGGCGGCAAGCCTCTTAAGACCGCAAGGGTTGAAGTTCAAAGAGCTATGGCGACTTTCTCCATAGCTGCTGAAGAGGCTAACAGATTCTCAGGTGGAGAATTACTCCCCCTTGATCTTGTTCCCGGGGCTGACAAAAGGTTTGGTATATCCAGGCGTTTCCCACTGGGTGTAGTAATGGGAATATCCCCTTTTAACTTTCCACTCAACCTTGTAGCTCATAAAGTTGCGCCGGCAATTGCGTCAGGCAATGCTCTGATACTAAAACCTGCTTCACAAACCCCTCTATCCGCATTGATGCTGGGAGAAGTAGCTATCGAGGCTGGGCTCCCGGAGGGCCTTCTAAATATTATCCCCCTACCCGGCGGACAAATTGAACCTGTACTACAAGACGAACGGATTAAGAAGATCTCCTTTACCGGAAGCGATTTAGTAGGCTGGGAATTATTAAGTAAGCATACGAAGAAGAAAGTAACGCTTGAGCTAGGCGGGAATGCTGCAACAATCATAGACGAAGACCCGCCTGATTTAGACTTTGCAGCGAGTAGAAATGCCTGGGGAGCTTTTTATCAAGCGGGACAAAGCTGTATATCAGTTCAGAGAATGTATGTTCATGAAAAGATTTTTGATAAATTCTTGGATAAATTTGTAGAAGAAACAAAGAAATTAAAACTTGGCGATCCTATGCTTGAGGATACAGATGTTGGTCCTGTTATAGATAATCATTCTGCGCAGAGAATAATGAGCGGGATAGAGGAAGCACTTGAAAATGGGGCTCAGCTTTTAACCGGGGGTAAAGCAGAGGGCAAATTAATAGAGCCGACGGTACTTACAAATGTTTCAGATGATATGAATGTATCGTGTAACGAAGTCTTCGGCCCTGTAGTTATAGTAGAGCCTTATAAAGAGTTCGACAAGGCACTGCAGAGTGTTAACAACAGTCGATATGGCCTCCAAGCTGCGGTGTTTACAAAAGATATGAGAAAAGCATTTAAGGCTTACAATACTATTCAGACGGGCGGGGTCATTATAAATGACTTTCCTAGTTTCCGGGTAGAAAACATGCCTTACGGCGGAGTTAAAGATTCGGGAGTTGGTCGAGAAGGTATCAAATATGCTATTGAAGATATGACTGAATTAAAACTTATGGTTATAAATCTGGACTATTAAGCTCAAGCGCTTTCTAATATTTTCTGAATCAAACCTAATCTTTCAAGTTCCCGGTAAGTCTTAGTATTACTTCTTTGAGAAAGAAACTCTTTTAAATCTTCCGGGCGATCAATGTCTAGTCCGATTCTAGGATTATCATAACTTTCATAAGGGATATTCTTGTTATCGGCTTCCGCTATATGTTTATTATAACTGTCATGGCCAAACATCGAGCGGATAGCATCAGGCGGCTTTCTAAGTATTGCATTAGTACCCAACTCATCTCTTGCGGGGACAAAAATAATCGAAGGGGTGCCCTTTTCTCTCTCTAGTAAAAAGTCTATATCTTCTGTCGTTATTAAAGGAGCATCTCCGGGAATAACCAAGACTGATGTCGCTCCCATATCTTTTGCTATTTGAGATGCATAGTCTACAGAGGCACTCTCGCCGTTTTGCTCTGTCTCTAAAATTACTTCTATTCCCAAACTTTGGGCTATCTCAATAGCTTTAGCATCGAGCGTTACAATGAACTTACGGTCTGCGAGTGTTGATTGCTTAAGTGCAGAGAGAACATCCTCGAGCATCGCATAAGCGATAGCTGTCCTTTCATGCTGCGGCAGTAGTGAGGAAAGTCTTTCCTTGGCTTTAGATAAATCTTTTACAGGGACAATTACAAATTTCATTTTTATCCTAAATCAAGCTAAACAATTTTTTTCGGGAAAACTATGAGCGTAGAAAGAACGATAGGATACCCAACTTTTATTGATTAGCACAAAGTAATTATGAAGACTGGAATCATATTTAATTAGCACAATTGGATTAGGATATGGATCACAAGTTATAATTAATCCTCAAATGACGGATACTTTAAAAGACTCTCTATACCTCGATCTGGAAGCTTCGCTAAAAAACAAACTAAACGGTGAAGTCCGTTTCGATAAAATTAGTAAAACTCTATACAGCACTGATGCGAGTAATTACCGGATTGAGCCTGTAGGAGTGGTAATACCCAAAACTATCGAAGATGTGGCTAAGACTCTTGATATTGCATCCCAATACGAAGTGGCAATCTTGCCTAGAGGTAGCGGTTCCAGCCTTGCTGGTCAGGCAGTGGGCCATGCTCTAATTGTTGATCTGTCTAAATATATGAATCGAGTTTTAGAAGTTAATGCAAAGGAAAGAACTGTTCGCGTTCAGTCGGGCATGTTCTTGGAGCAGCTCAATCGAGGGTTGAAGCAATATGGACTTATGTTTGGCCCCGATCCGTCGTCGGCAAAAATAGCAACTATCGGGGGAGTGGTCGGGAACAACGCTACAGGAGCGCACTCTATCCTATACGGAATGGCCGGAGACAATGTTGAAGCTTGTAAATTATATCTTAACAAAGGGGAATCTATAGAACTCAACGATTTTACATCTCAACAATCAGCTGGGAGTCAGCTCATACAAAATCTTAGTAAACTCAAAGAAAGGTATTCTGATCTTATAGAAAAGGATTTCCCAAGACATTGGCGAAGAGCTTCCGGTTACAGCCTTAACTATCTTTTAGAAGAACCCTTTAATCCGGCAAAGCTCTTAGCAGGCTCAGAAGGTACTTTGGGACTGGCAACCGAGTTCACGCTAAAGTTGGTCGATAAACCCAAACATACAGGGCTGGCAATTCTTCAGTTCGACTCTATGGTGCGGGCGATGGAAGCGGTCCCCGTAATTTTAGAAAGAAACCCGTCAGCAATAGAGCTCATCGACAGTACGCTGATTGAGCTTACAAGAGCAAGCACGTCTTATTCCCCGAGGCTTACGTTTATCGACGGAGACCCGGAGACAATTTTGGTAGTGGAATTCTACGGAGATACTGAATCAGAAGTGGAGAAGAAAGCTAAGGATCTAAATTCACATCTAATCACTAAGAATATTAATTGTCTCACTAGCTATGCTCTTTCTGAGCAATCTCAAGCCAACGTATGGGAAGTAAGGAGGGCCGGGCTTGGGCTTTTAATGAGTAAAAGAAATGAGTTTAAACCCATTCCCTGCATTGAAGATGTTTCAGTACCTGTAGAGCAGCTTCCAAACTACCTAGCGGATATCACGGATCTAATTAAACGCCTTGGGACTAATGCGGGATTCTATGGGCACGCAAGCGCTGGGTGTTTACATATACGGCCCCTGGTTAATTTAAAATCCCAAAGCGGGATTGGGGTTATGGAAGAATTGACTGAGGAGACTTTTAAACTTGCGCTTAAGTACGGCGGAGTTATGAGTGGTGAGCATGGGGATGGACTTCAAAGAAGCTATCTTAACGAACGGCTTTTTGGAAAAGAATTATATGGAGCAATGAAAGAACTCAAATCTGTATTCGATCCACAGGGGATGTTTAATCCGGGAAAGGTAGTGGACGCTGCTTCGGCAAACAGCAATCTACGTTTCGGAGAATCATATCGGCCACAGAGTATAAGCACGTATTTAGACTGGTCTTCGGATAATGGATTTGCTGGTGCAGTCGAGATGTGCAGCGGTCAGGGCGTGTGTCGGAAACTTGGGGATGGGATTATGTGTCCTTCCTATATTGCAACTAAGGATGAAAAAGACACGACAAGGGCCCGCGCTAATGTACTTAGAGCCCTTGTATCAGGAACTTTGCCGCCGGATGCTATCGATAGCCAAGAAATGCATGAGGTCTTTGATCTTTGTCTTTCATGTAAAGCCTGTAAAAGCGAATGCCCCTCGGGTGTCGATGCTGCAAAGATGAAGCTTGAAGTTTTAGGTCATTATCATGCTAAGCATGGATTCTCTCTTCGTGATCGCTTATTTGGATATGTGCATGAGATGAGCCGATATACATCAGCAGTTTCTGCGATATCAAACTTTGCAATTAATAACGTTCTATCCAAAGAGATTCTATCTAAAATAGGAGTTCACAAGAATAGATCATTACCAAAATTATCAAATGACAACTTCACAAGTTGGTTTAACAACAAAATGCAACCTGCTGAGAACAATAGAAATAGTAAAGTGATTTACTTCCATGATACGTGGGCTACATATTATCACCCTGAGATTGGCAAGGCTGCCGTAGAAATACTTGAAGCTGCAGGGTTAGAGGTAATAATTGTTGAGAATAGAGTATGCTGCGGGCGTCCGATGTTGAGTAAGGGGATGATTGAACCGGCACGAAAACAAGCGCTTAAAAATGTATCAATCCTCGCTCCATATGCTATGCAGGGTATTCCAATTGTAGGGACTGAACCTAGCTGTGTGCTCACTTTTAGAGATGAATATATAGAGCTTCTGCCTCAAAATGAAGGGGCTGGAATTCTTTCTCAGAACTCTTATGTACTCGATGAATTTTTGTTAAAACTGCATAAATCAGGTGAGCTCAATATAGACTGGAAAGATAGCGGACCAAATGTTTTTTATCATGGACATTGCCATCAAAGATCTTTGATTGGAAATAATTCGGCCCTGAACATGCTATCCCTCTCTGGTTGCCAAGTTACCGAAAGCACAGCCGGTTGCTGTGGAATGGCTGGGAGCTTTGGCTATGAAAGTGAACATTACGAAGTTTCTCAGACTATAGCTGAAGACAGATTATTGCCTGCAATAAGAAAGACGAATTCTGATACCGTAATTACTGTGTCGGGTATTTCGTGTCATCATCAGATTGAGCATTTTTCGGGAAGGAAGACCAAGCACATAGCTGAAGTACTAGCTAGCCAAATAAGATAGGTTTTCAATAAAGCCCCTCAAAAACTTAACGAGTTTTATATACTCTTCAGGAGTTTTTTCAGGCTCTCTTAGTCTTCGGTTAATCTCAAGCTGGATTGATGGAACCCCTAAATTTCTAGCCGCATATTTTGTTACAGTCATCTGCTTTGCAGCCGGGAACACATCTAGTCCTCCGACAGATATCACATTTAACGAGGCTTGATGTGCAAGCTCATCTAGAAAATTATTATGTTCTAACAAAAACTCTTTATTAATTCCCACTCCGGGATAAATGTCGTGCTCTTTTTCCAGACCGGTGCCGTGTAGATCAATCAAACATTTAATCTCATTTGCTTTTATTATCTCACTTAGTTTTGCCTTATAAGAAGAATCGTCGTAGTAGTTGGGATCGGGTTCCATAAGTCTATTTGTATAAAGCGTATGACATCCGCTTAGTGAGTGAAGCATTACAGATAATGCGCCCGTGTAAAATTCCTGACGTTTTAATTTACCCATTCTCTTATGTACACAAGCATGAGGCGCACTAACAAGTATCGGAATTTCCCCTTTGAGATATACTAAGCCACTCGCTTCTGGAGTAACCCCTTCTCTATATAGATACCTCTGATGGTCTTCAAAATTTTGAGCAAATTTAATGGGGTCATGGAAGGAGAGTGAAGAATATCTCCTCCAGCTTCCGTTCTCTATTTGGTATGCTGGTTTACAACATCTCTGTAATTGAGTACCGGCTACATATGTAAAAAAATCTATCCCGTTATAATTTATAAGCACCCTTTCATATTGCTCGGAATCTATTATCTCAACTTCGTCAAGCTGATTTAATTTATTCTCCGGATTATCCATTATATAGAGTTCACCCAAGACTGTCGTTTTAGAATTTTTATCAAATATGACTGTTGGATAACCTCTTTTAGTCTCGTATAAGGCCCCGGGAATTTCCAATGTCTTGAGTAAGCTGCAATCGTTCATAAAAGTGCTTCTAATCTCGCCTTGGAGAAGAGTTCCATAAACAAAAACTTTATTAACTTTCTGAGGCATATTAGATGCTAGCTAATTTAGGATTCTTGGAATATAGGATATTTCCCTTGACCATTAGAAGTTCTAGATTTTCGTTGGTTGAGGATACAACTGACAGGTAAGGGTTTTGGAATTTATTCTTAGAATTGAGGAATATAAGATCTGCTTCTTTCCCTATTTCAAGGCTTCCAATCTTATCTTCCAAGAACAGTGCGCTAGCCCCACCGAGAGTGGCGGCATGAACACTCTCATATGAAGCTTCTTTTCCTAGAGCATCAGACCAGAGTAGATGAAGAACCCTGAGCTCTTCAAAAAAATCGAGGTTATAGTTGCTGGAAAGCCCATCTGTGCCAAGGCCTACCCTTTTGAGTTTCGCATATTCTTTAAGCGGCGGGAGTCCTACTTGAAGAAAAAGATTGCTTCTTGGACATAACACAATTCCAACATCAAGATTTTGGATTTCTTTTACTTCATCGGCTTTTACTTGCACCATATGAATAGTTGTGACTTTATTTTTATCAAAGAATCCGAGGCTCTTTAAATACCCAAATGGGGTGTCAGCTTTCTTACGTTTAAATGACTCTTTAGCTATCAAAGGGAATATTTCATTCTCAATACTATTTGCTTTTCTATTTACAAAGTTGATCTCTTCTCTACTTTCGGCGAGATGAATACCAAGAGGCCTCTTATTTTTCTTATGAGATTTAAGCACCTTTTCTAGAAGTCCCGGGCTACAAGAATAAGGCGCGTGTGGGAAAAGCCGCTCTTCATATAAGTCCGATTTCTCGAAGCTATCAAAATCCATTGTGGTTTCTTTGCTATCTACAGCCTCTCTAAAGAGGACAGTTCTAAGTCCGGATTTTTTCAAAATTGGGATATCTAGTCCACCGTAGGATGAAATTTCCCCAACAGTGGTTACGCCGCTGGCTATCTGTGATTTAATCCCTTCTGAGACAGAATCTTCAATATCCTGATTTGAAACCGCCTCTTTTTTGGCACTTATTATCTGCTGCAGCCACTGAGTAAAGCCTTTAAATCCGCCAATTTTATTTTTGATCCAGCCTAGCTCTAGATGTGTATGAGCATTTATAAATCCTGGGAGAAGGATTCCTTCTCCAAGTTCTAATTCTTCTATGTTTTTATAATGATTTCTAAGCCTAGATGCGCTTCCTATATCCTTGATTTTCCCATCAACAATAACCAAGGCGCTGTCTTTAAGCAGCTCTGAAGAAATAGGCATTATGGTATCGGCTGATATTAATAATTTTTTCATTGTGAAAGTTGTTTAGGCAAGAACTCTTTAGAGCCTGATAAGATCAACTATTAATCTCATCTATTCTTTTTAGTATATCGGTGCTAAGATTGCCAACTGCAACCTCTTCGACCGCCCCTCTCATTTTAATGGACCAGTCGTCTCTTATATTAATGTCGAGCTCGCCCCCGGGCATAGAAACAGTGACGTTGCCGTCTGTAAAACCATTTTTAACACATGCTGAAGCTACTGCGCAGGAGCTGCTGCCTGAAGCAAGCGTATAACCTGCGCCGCGTTCCCATATTAGTATTTGAACCTTGTCTCGTGAGATAGGTTTTGCGAACTGAACGTTTATACGGTTTGGAAACAGCTCATGAGTCTCAAGCAAAGGGCCGAATTTTCTAATTTGCTCTTCATCGAGATCATCTACAAAAACTACACAATGCGGATTGCCTACTGAAACAGCAGTGATTTTTAGTTTCTCATCACCGACTGTAATTTCTTCCTGAACCACTTCCCTCTCTTCCCCGGCTACAGGAATTAAGTTGCTCTGAAAAATAGCTGATCCCATTTCTACAGTCACAAAAGGAACATTGCCGGCATTTGTTTCAAGCTCTGCAGTGACTATTCCGCCAAGAGTGTCGATTGTAAATACTTCTTTATCACAGTGTCCGTGCTCAAAGAGATATTTTGCGAAGATTCTGAGTCCGTTTCCACTCTTTTCAGCTTCAGTACCGTCCGGGTTTAATATCCTGAGACCAAAATCAGCTCTGCTGGATGGAACCAAAAGAAGTATCCCATCTGAGCCTATGCCGTAGTTCCTGTGACAGAGCAGCTCTATGACTTTTGGCGTCAACTCAAAACTTATCGCAGCTTGGTCAAGCACAAAATAATCGTTTCCCAGTCCGTGAGATTTAACAAATTGATTCATAATAAATGTCCTCGTAGAGTGTAATTTGAGTTATTCGAGAATTACTCTTGTTGTATAGCCTTTTTTTCTGAGTTTTGAAGCTGCTTTATTGGCGTCATTTTTACTATTATAACGCCCTACCCTAACTCTGTAATATTTACTTCCTTTGACATTAACAGATTCAACCCTGACATCATTATATTCAGCATCCAAACTTCTCTTGGCATTATTTGCACTCGTCTGATTACTATATGATGCAACCTGAACAGTGTATTCAGGTGTGAAGTAGTTAGAGGTTTTTGTAGAAGGGGTCGACACCACCTCAACTTTTACTTTTACCACACCTTTTTGTACCATGCCGATTGATGTTGCGGGAGCATGAGAGAGATCAATTATGCGATCTCCAACAAAGGGGCCTCGGTCATTTACTTTAACTATAACATCTCTTCCGTTTTCTAAGTTAGTAACTCTCACTACAGTTCCCAATGGAAGGGTTTTATGAGCTGCCGTGTAGGCGTGCTTACTGAAGCGCTCTCCGCTTGCAGCATAATTGTTGTGTTCTTCAATCCCGTACCAAGAAGCAAGGCCTATTTGTGTAGAACCCTCAATTGTATAACCGGCAGGAGCGGATGATGGAGGCGCTTGATCAGGACTTGGATATGAGCTTACACCTTTTTTCCCACAGGAGAACATAAGAGTTATGAGAAAGAACAGAAGTAGAATTCGGATATTCATATCTCTTGGATTTTAACACACAGTATCTATCTTCTAAAGAATCTGGGGTAATTATATACAAACTAAGTACTACCGGAAGGCAGAGTTACAACCTCAATCTTTACTCTTATAACCCCTCTCCCGTTAAAGCCTATAGCCTCAGCGGCTGCGCGGGATATATCTACAATCCGTCCGCTTACAAATGGCCCTCTATCATTAATGCGGACATAAACATCTTTTCCGTTTCTTAAGTTTGTCACTCTGATAACTGTGTCGAAGGGAAGTTGCTTATGCGCTCCGGTAAAGCTATTTTTGTTAAAACGCTCTCCACTTGCGGTTTTTCTACCGTGGAACTTACCCCCGTACCATGATGCATGTCCATATTGAGGATAATTCTCAACAGAACCGCTTGATAAAGGAAAGAAAAAACTTAAAATTATGATAAGTGCTATAGATTTAATATTCATCAGACCCAATTTTTACAGACAAATAAATATTTTGACTTATTTACCTTGAGATTGTCAAGGATTCACTTATATTATCTCTAAATTAAAAAGGAAGAATTATGCCAAAATCATCAGAAGATTTTTCACTTATTAGACGTCTGCCGCCCTATGTATTTAATATAGTCAACGAGCTCAAGACCAAGGCTCGGGCTAGTGGTGAAGACATAATAGATTTAGGAATGGGTAATCCTGATCAGCCAACCCCAGAGCATATCGTTAAAAAGCTAGTTGAGGCTTCAAGTGACCCTAGGTCGCATAGATATTCAGCTTCTGCTGGAATACCAAAATTAAGATTGGCAATTTGTGACTGGTACAAAAGAAAATATGATGTGGACCTAGACCCGGAATCTGAGGCAGTGGTTACTATAGGATCAAAAGAGGGCATCTCCCACTTGATGTTATCAATACTATCTCCGGGGGACACTGTGATTGTGCCTAACCCGGCATATCCAATTCACATATACTCGGTAATCATTTCAAGGGGGGACGTACAAAGCGTTCCGCTTTCAGGCGGATCAGAACTTTTAGAGTCTATAGAAAAAGCAGTCAAAGAAATGTGGCCTAAGCCAAAAGTGCTTATGATTTCCTTCCCTAATAATCCTACTACTGAAACTGTTGATCTTGATTTTTTTAAGAGCATATACGAGCTTGCAAAAGAATCAGGGCTTATAGTAGTGCACGACCTGGCATATGCAGAGCTATGTTATGACGGATACAAAGCTCCGAGTTTTCTTCAAATCCCCGGGGCTAAAGATGTAGGGGTTGAGTTTTATTCCCTCTCTAAAAGCTATAACATGCCCGGGTGGCGTATAGGATTTATGGTAGGGAATCCAAAAATAGTATCCGCCTTAAAAAGAATAAAAAGCTACATGGATTATGGAATATTCGCGCCGGTGCAAGTAGCGGGCATAGCCGCTTTAAATGGTCCACAGGATTGCGTGCAAGAAATTAGAGATCTTTACAAGTTGAGAAGAGACAGGCTTGTCGAGGGATTAAACAGAGCCGGGTGGAAGATACCCAAGCCAAAGGGGACTATGTTTGTTTGGGGAGAGATACCAGAGGAATTTAAGAGCATGGGTTCACTTGAATTCTCAAAGAAACTAATTGAAGAAGCCAAGGTTGCTGTTTCACCAGGAATAGGATTTGGAAACTACGGTGAAGGATTCGTTAGATTTGCCCTAGTAGAAAACGAAAAGAGAATAATGCAGGCTGTCCGTGGTATCAGAAGATTTATTAATAAATAACAATCTTTGTTTAGCATCAATTCTAGAGATCAGAGTGAAGTTGAAAATTAATAATCGAAATTAAAGAAGAGATCGGCTCCTGATTCTTCGCCTATTTCACTTTCCACAGTTAAGAAATCAAATAGCCTATATTCTATAACCGCTCTATTGGCAGTTACAGTTGAGGACGGAAGACTTGGGCTGAAAAAATAACGCTCATAATAAAAACGTTCATAGGAGAAACGCTCGTAACCGACATATAAATCTTTAGTAATATATTTGCCTACTTCTACATGTGTGTCCCTAAATCCGGTCTGGCCCCCTTTAATAGTTATCACGTCAAGCGCAAATTCTTCTCCCAGCATCTCTCTTAACTCTCCCACAGCCATTGTACCTAGCACTTCACCAGCTTTTTCTTGAAAAGCTACCCGATCTTCTGATGAAAGATTCTCAGACGAGGTACCAAAGACTAAGTAGGACACAATATCATTCTCATCTAGTGGGGGGTCACTAGTAAGCTGTATTTTAGGTTTCCCAGCTGTACCAGTGATGTTGATATAGACCTGAACACTTGAAACTTCATATAGAGCACGTACATCTAAAAATGGATTAACAACCTCTTTACCTCTAAAACTCACTGTACCGCCCTCAATATTAAAAAGTTTCCCCATGAAATGGTAATCACCTCTGACTACCTCAATGCTGCCGCTTACAACATAAAGCTCACCATAATTTTTTTTAACATTAAGTTTTCCTTCTACCTCAATATTTGCGCCGCTACCTTTTATCCAGGAATTATTTGGTATATCCACATCAATGTCCATAGCTATATACTCTATGAAATAATCCACAGGGCCTTTCCCGGTAAAGATAAACTCCTCTAACTGGAAGTTTCGATCGTCCACAAACTGAATATCCTTTATATATTTCACCGGTTTCTCAGGAACTATGGCTTGGACCTCTTTTGCAGTAAGTTTGCCGTCTATAAAAGCCTTAAATCCTTGACCTTTGACATTGATATCACCATAAAGATTTGCGGTCACATCATCAGGATTTGATTTGATCAAGAGCCCTTCCAATGTGCCTTTAGCAGTATAAGAGAGATCTCTTAAGTCAATCTTTCCATCAAAAAGCCCTTTACCTTCAGTTGTAAGGATTATTACCGGCTGCAGCACTGCATATATCCCCTCCAAATCCATCACCGCATAAGGTATTTCTACATTATTGCGGAGGGAATAGAGATCCAAATCGACATCTTCTACTTCAATCTTCCCTGATACATTTGGATTTTCACCTGTCCCAAAAGCGCTAATATCGATCTTTAATTTCCCATCTATCTTTTGTATTTCCGGATTAAACGCGGCAAGCGGGCTGATATCCACACCGTTTGATTGAACACTAAGATCAATCGTTGCTTTTTTATAACTCTCCTGCAAATTAGGAGAACTAAGGTCTATGTTAGCGGTCCCATGAGCGACAAGTATTTTTTGAGCCTTATCCTTTACATCGAGGTCAAAATTTACTCCGCTCTTTGAAATCAGAAGATTGAGTAAGAGTTCATCGCTTGTAAAACTCATGAATTCCAAGTTCTCAGCTCTGATGTTGGTCGTTATATCAGGGTATTTAAGAGATGTGTCAAGATCTATTTGACCTGTAAGGCTGCCTTTTAATGGGGAATACAGGTTTAACAATTCAGAGACATCTTCCAAATTGAGATGCTTGAGTTCCAGTGATCCTTCAAGTCCGCCGTCATAAACTAAATCGACTGCGCCTATAATATAATTATCTTTATGATACAGATTAATAGAACTTACACTTACTCTGTCTTTAAATATCGACACCAGAACCGGCGCCTTGTTTTTTAAGACCTCTTTTCGGAAATTCATGTTGATTTCACTTATTTCTATCTTGGTTTCATTTTCATTTAACTCTGTAAGCTTAAAATCCATTTTGTATTTGGTATTTGAGCTGCCTAGAACATTCAAACTTCCATCTATTATCTCACCTATGCTATCGGCTTTGAAACTGGCGGTTTTAATTCTCTGCCCATTAATCTCCGCCCCCTTCATCGTACCTTTGAGATGAAGCCCCGGATCCTGATAACTAAGAAAACTCTCCCCGGACAAATCAACTTCTTTTATAATAAAGCTGCCTATTTCATCCGTGATATTTGAGCCGCTTGCGTTTAAGATAAGTTGAGGTCTGGTGAAATCACCTTTTACACTACCTTTAATTTTAAGAACCCCTTTAATATCTAAATCATCGACAAAATTGGACAACGCACTGAGGTCACCTATATCAAGGCTATAGTTTATACCTTTTGATCCTTCTTGATTGATGGAACCGGAAGCTTTAAATGTTAGGGAATCTGAATCAACTAAGAGAGATTTGATATTCAATAAATTCTGGCTGTAATCAGCTTGAATTTTCCCCTCTTTGATACTGAGACCCGAAATAGTCGAAGGAAGAATATCGCCATCAATAGAACCCTCAAAACCCTTAAGAAAATCTCCTTCAAACGGGACAGAGCCTTTTAGGATAAGCTTAGAATTAATGCTGCTCTTATAATGATCATCCTTCAGCAAGAATCCCAAGTCGGTTTTAATAAGGGTTGTATCCAAATCGTAATCAAGTGAAGAACTGCTAAGATTGATTGGACCACTTAGTGTTAATTCTCCAACATCACTGCCGGTTAGACTAAGATTTGATAAATCGATTTTTGCCTCTAGGTCCTGACGTTTATTCCAGTTCCCACTTATATTTAAGGCGCCGTTTAGATTTGCATCGAGAATTGAGTTTACTTGTTCTTCCAATTCTTTGTTCTTCTCCAGGGCCTCGTTTTTTTCAAGCATCTCTAATATTCTCGAGGCATTTAACGAATTGATACTGAGATTAATATCGAGTTTATTATCTTTTCCATCAGCCAGCATCTCCGGCAAGTCTAAATCCCCTGAAAAAGATGCGCTTCCAAAGTCAGTGCTAAGCTTTCCGCCTTTTAGCGTTATATCTGGACCGTCGACTTTAATATCATCAATACCCCCACTGAGACTTTCTCCCCTTAAAGATGATTTTACTAGTTTAAGCTTGCCATTGGCGGTTAAATATCTATAGTTTTCGTAATGTCCTTTTGCCTCCAGCTCCAGATTGATATCACCAATATTCTCATCCTTCCCTATATTCACAGCCAAGGCTTGGAGACTGAAATCAGGGTGTTTGAGATTTGTAGCAACCCCTGTGAGAGAAACCTCTGAGCCGCCGATGAAGAACTTTAAACGCTTTATATCAAATTTGTCTGTTCCTTTTCCTTTGGTATATGTTGCCCCACCAGTGATATCATCTAGATACAAAATCTCGCTGTCCGGATCTTGAAAAACAATACCAAGATTGCTCTTTCTGAGCTGCATTTCGACTCTCTGATCAATCTTAAACATCTTGATTGTAAGGTCTATCTTGTCTGATTTGAGATCCGTGATTTCTTTCTTCACACGGTCGTCAATTCTTATCTTGGCCTGAGACAATATTGCATTCTGAATAAAGATATTCCACCCAGGCGAGTCTTTTTTATCCTTTGGCTGTTCCCATGCGCCTAATTTTTCAAAATTCCAGGTTCGGTCTTCATTTTGGATAAGATTAATTTGAAGACCCGTTATAGATACTTCATCAAGTGGGATAACTTTACTAAATAACATTGAGCTATCCAGTAAAAGGGGCAGGGAATAATCGATGAATATTTCATCAGTTTCGATGAACGGCTGGCCCTCAATCTCAAAAGAAACATCTCTCAATATAATGCCCCTTAGGAAGTCCCCTTCGATGCTGCCTATGATAAAGCCTTGGTTTGTAAGCGAACTAACTACGGCGTTAGTTGTAACCCTAAGAAATTGTTTGAAAATGTTTGACTGGACAGCGAAAAACATTAGTCCTACTAAAAGGGCTACTATTAAAAGGAAAATTCCTATAGGTTTGAGTACTTTTGAGCGCATAATCTTATGTTTCAAGTATAACACAACTCCATTTAAACTACATTTAGCATAACGCCCTAGCTTTCAATTACTTTTTTGCGTAAATACCTGACAAATCTTAGTTTTTTTATATATATTCACCTCACTTATTTAAATTGAATGTTCAAATTACAGCATATTCACAGATATTGGGTAAACTCACCTTAAGTATCTAACTTGCTAAGACAATAATGGTCAGATACTATTTTCGAAACTTTATTTTTATTGATAATTCTCCATGCCAAAACTGACAATTGACGGAAAAGAGATTGAAGTCGAAGACGGCCTTAATATCATTCAGGCTGCGTCCCGAATAGGTATAGACATTCCCCATTTTTGCTATCATCCGGCTCTGAGTGTAGTCGCTCAATGCAGGCAGTGTTTGGTAGACGTAGAGGGAGTGCCGAAAGTAATGCCGGCTTGCAATACTTATGTCAGAGAAGGCCTCATTGTAAAAACAAACTCTGTTAGAGCAGTTGCGGCTCGGAAAGCAACCCTCGAATTCACTTTAATAAATCACCCTCTTGACTGCCCGATCTGCGACAAGGGCGGAGAGTGTCCGCTTCAGCTTACAGTTGTTGAACATGGGCCCGGGTATAGCAGAATAGAGGGTCCTGAGCAGAAAAAGGTAAGACAGAAATATTATTTAAGCGATAAAATTCTTTACGATCCTAACCGCTGCATTATGTGCACCAGATGTGTCAGATTTACTGATGAAGTTACAAAAACCGGGGAGCTAGGATATAACGGGCGTGGGTTCAGGAAAAAAATTGTAGTCTTTCCAGGGAAAAAGCTGGACAATGAGCTTGCGGGAAATGTTACTGATCTTTGTCCGGTCGGGGCACTGCTCAACAAGGACACACTTCATGAAGAGAGGGTCTGGTACTGGAAGTTTAAGGACACTGTATGTTCTCTATGCAGTAATGG
>SPCL01000211.1 GCA_004525335.1 Thermodesulfobacteriales bacterium | reverse complement strand
GGGCACCATTCCTGAGAAATAATTCCGGGGCTAATTTCGAAAAGCTGTTTAACTATCAGTTTGTTCCAAAACGAGTTAATACAAGGTTAGGCAATTCTTATAAGTGTGGTTGATTCAGTAGTCTGAAATGTACAAAGTGTAGGACAATCCTCTGATATTAATTCAGTGTTTTTTCCTCTTCTTCATCATCATCATCCCAGTCATCGTCATCATCATCCCAGTCATCGTCATCATCAAAGAAATCATCGTCATCTAAGTCTTCATCTTCATCTTCATCGTCATCATCCCATTCTTCATCTTTAAAGAGTAGTTCGAGGTCGGTACTCATTTGCTTTCTCCTGTACTAATGATTTATTGAAAAGTTACATTCTGACATCAAAATGTCAAGAGAAAATTCTATGTAAAAAACTATTTTTTTATAAATTGCAAATTGATAAATATTGCAAAGATTTGGGGCGCTTACACTAGATTTGCGCTTTTTTGATTTGTAACAGGACGCATAGATTGTATATGGATATTACGCGGGTCTTAAAAGTAACATAACTAGTTGCTTTCTAATAATTCTTTAGCTTTTGATACCATTTCACTTGAACCTATAAAGATCGGTGTTCTTTGATGAAGCTCAGTTGGTTGAATATCTAAAATGCGTCTAAATCCGTCCGTTGCAGTGCCGCCTGCCTGCTCTACAATAAATGCCATTGGGTTACATTCATAAACAAGTCTTAATTTCCCATCCGGGTAACCATCCATGATGGATATATGTATATTCCACCTGTTAATAAATTCCTATGAATATCGGCAACCATTGAACCTATATAACGGGCAGAGTAGGGAGAATCAGAATTTTTCCCTATTTCCTTACAATAATGGATATATTCTCTTACACCTTGTGGGAAGTTGTAGAAATTGCCAGTATTAACAGAATAGGTTTTACCGTTCTTAGGTGTAGTCATACCAGGGTGAGATAAACAAAATTCTCCAATTGATGGGTCAAGCGTAAAACCATTAACCCCATGACCGGTTGTATAAACCAGCATAGTTGATGATCCGTATATAACATACCCTGCGCCGGCTTGCTCGCTGCCCTTTTGGAGAAAATCTTCAGCTGTGCTAGGACCCCCTATTGGTGATATTCTTCTGTATATAGTGAAAATAGTTCCAACTGAGACATTTACATCAATATTTGAGGATCCATCAAGAGGATCTATAGCGACTATATATTTACCTTGTCTAGAAGATTCAGCCTCAAATGCAACGAATTCTTCATTCTCTTCTGAGGCTACTCCACAGCACTGATCGCCCAGCTCAAGTGAGGCTATAAAGGTTTTATTTGCAAGTAAATCCAGTTTTTTTACTTCTTCACCCTGAACGTTTGTATATCCGGTTGCGCCTAGTACATCTACTAAACCCGCTTTATTTACTTCTCTATTTACGATCTTTGCGGCCAGAGCAATATTTCGAAGAAGTCTGGATAATTCACCTGTTGCGTAGGGGAAGTCTGTTTGTCTTCTAATTATAAATTCATCTAATGTTTGAAGGCTAATCATAATGACTATATTACCGAAATTCTGCGATTAAGGAAAATGTCTGCTGCCCGCAAGCTTATTTGAAGCGATTATAAATATAAATTATTGATCATTTAGGATCTCTTTAATCTTCTCGGAGTCTTTTATCCTCATTGCCGCTTTTAACCCTTCTTCGCGAATTAGTTCTCTTGATCTATTTAAACTTTCTTTTAAATTCTCAGGCAATTTACTCTTTACTGTTTGATAAGTAGAGTTTAGATAGGGGATTGTAGTTGAATTGCTTACAGCCGGGTCATTGTCTGAAACAAATAATGTAACCGTAGAGACAAATAAAAAGGCAGCTATAAGTCCCAGAATAATTCCTGCTACAGCTCCACCCAGTCTATTGAGCCAGCTAAGATGGAGGCTGCCGATAAGTTTTGTTGTAATCCACCCAAGAAATTGAATCAGAATGTAAGATATAAAACCGACGATTAAGAAAGCGCCAACATTTGCTATTGATTCATTATTGACAAGGTTGTCTTTTATGAACATCTCTGCAAAAACATCATAAAAAATAAACCCAATAATGATTCCGCCGATAAGAGCTGCAATAGAGAAGACCTGCCTGACAAGACCCCTTGTCATGCCTATAACAATAAAAACGAAAATGATTATATAAACCGCTATGTCGATCCAATTCATAATGTATTAGAGGTAATTGCTAAGAGTAGCTCACTTCAAAGCTTGAACCCTGACCGGCCTCCTTAGTGACTTCTATTCTAACCGGGAATCTTGTTTTTAATTCCTCAACATGTGTTATAGCCAAAATTTTATCAAAGTCGTCCTTAATTATATTAAGAACCTGAATAAATTGATCTAGGCCGTCTTTATCCTGAGTCCCAAACCCCTCATCTACAACTAAGGTTCTTAGTTGGGCGCCTGAGCGGTTAGCAATAAATTTCGAGATAGCAACTCTTAGGGCGAAATCTATTCTAAACGCTTCCCCGCCGGAGAAAGTTTCATAACTTCTTGTTCCAGAGGAGTCCCCGATATAAATCTCAAGGGTTTCCTTAGCGCCTCCGGTTTGTGTTGGCTTCACCATCTCTAAGCTCAGTACCATAGTGCCTTCGGTAAGTTTGCTAAGAATTTTGTTTGCTTCAATTTCTATTTCCGGAACGGCATTTTCAATTATTAAGGCCTGAAGTCCATTTTTCCCAAATGCTTTTACTAGCTCTTTGTATATTGCCAAATCCCGGTTTGTTTTTTTAATGTTTTCTTTGACAATCCTTTTGTCATCTAGGAGTTTCTCAATTCGCTCAAGGTGATTCTCACTTCTAGTAATCTCTATGAGAATCTCATTCTTGTTCTTTTTTAATATATCTATTCTATTTGTTGAGGATTCAAGCTGCTGCTTTATTTCTTTACTCTTTACAACAATTTCATCCATCTGCTTAAGCTCGCTTTCAATATCCCTAAGCTTTTTCTTTAAATCCATTAGATTCTCAGAAAGTTTCACCTCATCTTTTTCTCTTATGCTTAGTCCGAGCTTTGCCTTCTCGAGACTTTCTTTTTCTCTAACATATATCTCAAGGCTCATGGATTCTCTTTTTAAATTCACGTGCTTAATCTGATCATAACTAAGTTTTTTCAGGGCAGCTTGAACTTCGAAAACCTT
>SPCL01000113.1 GCA_004525335.1 Thermodesulfobacteriales bacterium | reverse complement strand
ACCGGGTGATGAAAAGAAAATAAAATGCCCGTTTTGCGAGACAAAGAAAGTTGAGAAGGTAGTATCAAGCTTCGCTTTTACGAGTGATCTGTGTACAGATATGCCTAAGCCCGATTTATCCGGCTTGCCGCCGTCTGTGAGAAAAAATACCCGCCTCGGTGGATATATTGAAGAAAAAGATAGGCCTAAGAAAAATAAGTAACACCCGTCAGTTTGAAGAAATATCAAAGAGTATAAATTTAGAGTATGTAATGTTTGTACTGCCCCCCTTTTGTCAAGCATGGTTTAAGTTGGAATTATAAAGAATAAATGCCTTCTTGCGATTCTTATAGACTCGCTCCCCATTGTGCTCACTGAGCCTATATCTAACTATTCGACACTTAACAAATTCCAGTGGTCACCGATATTCCAGGTGTTCGGTGCTAGAGACTTTCAACCGTTTACTTTCGCTAATAGTGTGACCAATCTAGCAAACATCGCGCTCGGCCAGGAGGTGTTTTTGAATGATGCGGGCATCATAGAAAGGCCGACTACCGGAGACAGCTCAACTGGGATAAGATTCATCAACAATTTTGGTAGCAGTCATCCGGCTCTGTCGCAACAACTCACAGACCCCACGGGTACACAAGCTATTTTGCCGATCTACGTTTCGCCAACCTCATCATCGGATTTGCTCACACCTATACCGGAAGTGCTGGTGTGGTTTGAGCAAAACCTTGAGACCGGCACCATGTTTTCAGGCCCACGCCAATTATCTGTTACCGTCGATTTTACAAATGTCTCTACGGCGACACGTCTTTTTTCCAACGAAGAGTGGACGACCCCTTAGCAGTAATGATGCGCAGGGGGTAATCTCAGTGTCTTGCCTCCTATTCAAGCAGCGTTTTTATGTGAAGCATGATTCTGTACTGCTCCCCTTCCGCCTGAATCGGGTTGCGATACCCAAGAGCTGAATGAAGGTAACCGCCTTGAGGTTCTATTTAAATCTTACTAGCTTATTTTATGATGTTCTTAATGGGGAGCAGTATAGCTTTAGCAATTCTATAATATTATTTTGACTCTTGCCTATAAGCTTCTTTAGGTTTTCCGAATCTTCTTCCGAGTTCCTCATAAATATCCTTCGGAGTTATTCCAAAATAAGATAGAACTATCATTGAGTGGAACCAAAGGTCCGCTGTTTCGTAAATTATCTCTTTTTTATCTCCATTTTTAGCGCCGATTATAGTTTCCCCGGCTTCCTCACCAATTTTCTTGAGTATTTTATCGAGCCCTTTTTCAAAAAGCCCGCTAACATATGAGCCGTCTTTTGGATTTAATTTCCTGTCCAGTATTACTTCATAGACTTCATCAAGGGTTTTGGATGAATCTGATGATCCGAATGTAGGAGCTTCTTGGTTACCGTTAGTCGATCTGTAAAAACAAGTTCTCTCCCCCGTGTGGCAGGCAACTCCTGTTTGTTGTACTAGATACAATATAGTATCAATATCACAGTCGTAATAGAGTTCTTTTATATCCTGCACATTTCCAGATTCTTCTCCCTTCATCCAGAGTTTCTCGCGTGAGCGGCTCCAGAAATGGGACTTCCCAGAGTCTATAGTTCTTTGTATGGCATCCTTATTTGCATATGCCAACATTAGTATTTGCCCACTTGATACATCCTGCACAATCACAGGGACAAGGCCATTCTCATTAAATTTAATTTGCTCTAAATCCATTATGCGCCTCCGGGCAACTATATTAACATATTCACCGCTTTACTCGAAGTCTAGCTTTAACTAAGCGTCTTTACTTATATGGCTTCTTGCCTTATATTATATTCAAATTTTATTGATAGGGGTATCTCACAATGGCCAGAGTAACAATTGAAGATTGTTTAGAGAAGGTTGTAAATAGATTTGCTCTTTCTGTAGCTGCAATGAAGAGAGCTAGGCTTCTTCTGAAAGGCGCTCCTATTCTTTCTGAAGAGACTGAGAATAAAGTCGTTGTATCAGCTTTAAGAGAAATCGCGGAAGAAAAGGTCAGAGTCGTTTACCCAGTAGATCTGGACAAGTATTAATTTAACCCCCCTTTAACTACAAAAGTTATATTTCTAGAAACCAACTTATTTTTTCCTGAAGTTGTATTCATTAGAAAACACCCATTTTCAGACTAGCTTGTAATTCTCTATTCTCAGCGCTATTTTATATTGCTACAATTTATTAGATCGGATATGTTTTGAGCTTATCCAGTTAAGTGATATTTCATATTAAAATAATATGCTTGAGCAAATCCAAATAGGCATTGATACCGGCGGTACTTTTACTGACTTTGTCTTCATTGACGGCGACGGTCTAAGTATTCACAAGGTCCCTTCAACGCCAGATGACCCGTCTAAAGCAATTATCTCAGGTATTAAAGAAGTGCTTGGAAACGAGCAATTCGATTTGCATATTGTTCACGGCACTACTGTCGCTACTAATGCTCTATTAGAGCGAAAAGGTGCGCGTATTGCTCTTATCACGACAAAAGGTTTTGAAGATGTAATACAAATCGGTAGGCAGAATAGAGGTAAGCTATATGATATTTTCTGGGAAGCTCCTATACCTCTTGTCGAGCAGTCCTTGAGATTCGGCATAACTGAGAGAACTACCTATGAAGGTAGGGTCATAGAAAATATAAATAAATCTGAAGTGCTTAAGCTTTCTGCAAAAATCAAAAAGCTTAACGTAGAAGGTGTTGCTATCTGTTTCTTGCATTCATACGCCAATCCGGCAAATGAAGAAAAGGTGGGGAAATATCTAAAGAGTCTTGGTCTCCCAATCTCAATTTCTTCTACAATTCTCCCAGAATTTAGAGAATTTGAGAGGACATCAACCATTTTGGCAAATTCCTATCTGCTCCCAAAAGTGAAAAATTACATGAACACATTGTCACAGAAATTGCCGGGTGCAGACGTATCAATTATGCAATCAAGCGGCGGAATAATGTCTCCTGAGCAAGCGTCAACAGAGCCGGTCAGGATAATACTCTCCGGGCCCGCAGGTGGAGTTGTCGGTGGTACAAAGATCGCTAAGTTGGCAGGTTATAAAAATATAATCACTTATGATATGGGGGGCACATCAACGGATGTTGCGCTATGTGAGGATGGGCCAAAGTTTACGACTGAAACTTTGATTGACGGGGTTCCAATAAAAATTCCTATGATTGATATTACAACCATTGGCGCCGGTGGCGGATCAATAGCCCGCATTGATTCCGGTGGAGCGCTAAAAGTAGGCCCGGAAAGCGCAGGGGCAGACCCGGGACCAGCATGCTATGGAAAGGGCTCAGAGGCTACAGTTACAGATGCCAATATAGTCTTGGGAAGGATTAAAGCTGAATCTTTCTTGGGAGGCCTGATGAAAATATTTCCTCAGAAATCAAAATCATCTCTTAGAAAACTTGCACGCCGTCTCAAACTTTCCATTGAAGAAGTTGCAGAGGGAATAATAAAGGTTGCAAATGCCAATATGGAAAGAGCGCTTAGGGTGATTTCAATAGGAAAAGGATATGATCCCAGAGAATTCGCTATGCTATCTTTCGGAGGGGCGGGTGGGCTTCACGCATCTGAGTTAGCTCAAAGTATGGGGATTAAAACCATAATTTTCCCTAAGGACCCGGGTGTGCTCTCCGCTCTAGGGATGCTTACAGCGGACACCTTTAAGGATTATAGCCTTACTGTTTTTCTAAATCAGGAAGAAGCTAAATCCACTATTTTGGATGAAGTTTTCTCTTCACTTGAAGTTAAGGCATATAAAGATTTTGCAACTCACAAAATTAAGTTTAATAGATTTTTAGATATCAGATACAAAAGACAATCTCACGAAATAACCGTTCCATATAGTAAAAATTTCATACGCACTTTTCATTATGAACATAAAAAGATGTATGGTTACAATAAAGCCAAGAGTGAGGTGGATGTTATTACTTTAAGGCTAAGAGCTATTGCCAAAAAAAGAGAGCTTGAAATTCCTCATATACAAAATGATAGAATCAAAATAAAAACCTCAAAAGAAAAGATTATCTTCGGCGGGAAAAGTCTTAATGTAAAAGCCTATACTCGAAAAGACTTTTACTCTGGTTATAAATTTAAAGGCCCGGCTTTAGTGTTAGAAGATACTTCTACAATATTAATTCCGCCCGGCTATAAATGTCATGTAGATGATTGGGGTAATATTATCTCTGTTCTTTAGAACATTATATATTCTGATGGTTATGGAAACTTAAATTGAGTGATACAATCGAAAAATTACAGGAACTTTTATTAAACAGAAGCTCAAACGAAATCATAAGAGAAGGTGATTTTGTTCACGCCTCAGTGCTCATGATTCTTAAGCAATGTGATTTGGGGTTTTCTCTCCTCTTTATTAAACGACCTGAAAGTGAGTGGGATCCTTTCTCCGGGCACATGGCGTTTCCAGGCGGCAAAATGGATAGTTTTGATAAGAGCAAACTCGATACCGCAATCCGTGAGACAAAGGAAGAGGTCGGGATTAACATTAACAAGAGCGGGAAAATTCTAGGCACACTTGATGATGTAAATCCAAATAATCCAAGAGCTCGAAACTATGTTGTAACCCCGTATTTATCTGTTTTAAATGAAGAAGTAACTATAATCCCGGATGTAAAAGAGGTAGAGAGGACAGTTTGGGTGCCCATGCGGCATTTGGTTGACTATAGGAATAAAGAGATTAGGATTAGGGAAAGAGACGGAGGAGAAATTGAGGACTATGCCTATAATTATGAACAATACCTTATTTGGGGTATGACGGGCAGAATCCTCCATCAATTTCTCTCAATTTCGGCTCATCTATTTTAGAATCCTGGATTTTAATCACCTCAGATGATAGAATTTGATAAAAGAACGATTTCGGGAGATAAGAATGGCCGTAAATAAAGTAATGTTGATAGGTAATTTAGGACGCGACCCGGAGATTCGCTATACAACCGGGGGTCAGGCTGTGGCCAATTTCACTCTTGCTACAACTGAAAAATATACAAATAAAGCAGGTGAGAAGCAGGAAGACACAGAGTGGCACCGCATAGTGGCCTGGGGAAGATTGGCTGAGATTTGCGGAGAGTATCTAAGTAAAGGAAGAATGATATACATAGAAGGCTCAATCAAGACCCGGTCCTGGGAAGATAAAGAAGGGAACACGCGGTATACAACCGAGATAGTTGCAAGAAACATGCAGATGCTAGGCGGGCAAGGGGGACAAGGTGCAAGATCTGAAGCGCCTTCAACTCCCGATCAAAAAGTGCCGGCTGACTTCGATATTGAAGACGATTCTTTCGGTAGTGATGATGACATACCGTTTTAGATCTTTCCTTAATTAAGTATAGCTCTGACTGATCCCAACTTGTCTTCTTTAATCTCTGCACGCTCAGATAAAAAGAGGAGTTATGCAAAGGTTCTGGAAATATGAAAATAACAAGTCCTGCGTTTCAACATACTAAAGAAATACCGTCCGAATATACTTGTGATGGTTCTGACACATCCCCTGAATTCAATATAGAGGATGTTCCCGAAGATACGAAGAGTCTTGTTTTAATAAACGATGATCCGGACGCTCCCGGACGGACTTGGGATCACTGGATTGTCTTCAACATACCCCCTTACGTTACTAAAATTGAGAAGGGTAAGGAGCCCAAAGGAATCACCGGAACAAACAGCTGGGGCAGAACAGGCTATGGCGGCCCATGTCCGCCTTCAGGAACTCACAGATATATCTTCAAATTATACGCATTAGACACATATCTTGATTTAGAAGAAGGCTCTACTAAAGAAGAGCTTGAGGCCTCAATGGTGGGGCATATAATAGACAACGCCGAGTTAATGGGTACTTATAAGAGAAGGTGATTTTCTCTTTCTATCCGTCATTCCCGAACGCCTTAATTGGGAATCCATTGGCCTTTTTTCTTCCCCCTTAGAAAAAGGGGAACGGTTGCAAGCAAGCGCGCAATCGGTCGCTGTTACATAAAATCTCTATATCGGTTACCTGGGATTGCAAGCTTACTATTACCAAATTAAAGGGGATTTCTTCTTTGTCATTCTGAACCTTGTTTCAGAATCTAATTTTTTGTTTTTGTATTCTGACATTACGTGCTATGTGGTCACATCCCTCTTTGTCTGTCATTCTGAATCGCAGGCATATCGAACAAACCACTGTCATTTCGACCAACAAATCCGAGTGTGCGCAGGATTTGGACGCCCTAGTATGAATCACACCCAAGCCATTTAAAACGGGAAATATGATCAAACAAATTCTAACGTGAGAAATCTTTCTTTGTCTTTAACGTTTTTAATCCGTCACCCTGTACCTGTTTCAGGGTCTCCGCAGATACAAGGTTAAGGTTCTTTAATGTTCTAGTTGTGCCGCCTGCTAATCTGTTGAGATTGTTAAAGCTCTTGGAGGTCTCGCTATCGACCTTTTGCGAGTTCCTGCTGACTTCATTTAAGTGATTTGAAAGTTCCTTTAAGGACTCACCCTTTATTTCTACATCGAGCGTGAGCTTGCTGACTGTTGCCACACACTAAACTTGCTTGCTTCTGAGTTATAGTTCTTTTCTATTTCTGACAAAAAGAATATAAAAGTTCAGATACATCTGAGAGGGGGTAATGGCATTATTGATAAACACCAAATACCCTACTATTT
>SPCL01000131.1 GCA_004525335.1 Thermodesulfobacteriales bacterium | reverse complement strand
TCTCTGTCAAACTCGTTTTTCGCCATCAGTACTAAAGAGTTTTCAGATTCAGTAACCGCCTTAAGCGGTGAAAACCAGAAGAAAACCTGTGGATTAGATTTCTTTGCTATCTCTTTAAGTACATCATCCCAGTCTACATTTCTTGAGGGTTTATCTAAGTCCAATCTTTTCTCGGAAATAGAATTAGGGATATCCGATTGAGTTATAAAAAATTCTAATCCCCTATCATCATTAGTGCTTTCTGAAAAAAGAGATCTAAGATCATGTTTTAGGGGTGTTCGTTTTGTAGTCAATTATCCTCCAATACCCTTCTCAAAAGACAACTTATCCACAATCTATCAACAGCATGTGGATAACTTTTGTGTAGAAAATTATTCTGTGAAGTGTCCCATCCAATCCGGTAGGATACATCCTAACAGATCGTAAAATACCTTGTCAAGTTTTTTTTTATTATTGTACGATTACGGCGAGTTACGCAACAATTTTGGTTGTTAAATTATCGTCGTTTTTTTTATCAATATTGGCTTTACTGTGAAGTTATCCACAGCCGTGAACACCACATTTTTATGCAAATAACTGAAAACATAGATTTTTTTAAGAAAAATGCGGGCAATATCTATAGGAGTTCTTATTGATATTTTTTATGTTGACAAATTATCTTCCAGAGCAATTCTAATACCTTCTTTTTCATCCACCCTATTAAGTAAGAATGCACCTATGATAAAGAACATAATTAGTGATAATATGCTGAGCCTACTTGTGCCAGTAATTTGAGTTACCACCGCAAAAACTAAAGGTCCAATTATGCCTGCAAATTTGGAACTCATACCGTAAAAACCATAAAATTCACAAGTCTTTGATTTGGGCAGCATTGAGCCAAACAAGGATCGACTTAGAGCTTGGGTTCCTCCTTGCACAGTGCCTACTAGAAACGCCAAAATCCAAAAGTGAAGAGCTGTCTGCATGAAGTAGCCACCAATCGAAATAATAGTGTAAACAAATAATCCAATCATAATTGAGTTTTTAGTTCCTATATATTTTGCAAGCCTTCCAAATGCGAAAGCAAAAGGAATACCGACGAACTGTGTCATCAGAAGGGCGCCAATAAGCGTGGTCTGGTCTATACCTATCTCAGCTCCATAAATCGTTGCCATTTTGATTATCGTTCCAATGCCGTCGTTGTATATCCAAAATGCAATTAAGAAGAGAAGTAATTGCCTGTAGTTCTTGAGTTCTTTAAAAGTAACAGCAAGTCGTTTAAAGCCGCCACTCAGAGGATTATTGTACTTTACTTTATTTCCTACAACTTTAGGCTCCTTAACATTTTTTATTATGGGAATTGTAAAGACTGCCCACCATATCGATACTGTCACAAAAGATAGACGAGTGGCAAGCATTGTGTCAGACATGAATTCAATCATCAAGACATTTATGCCAAGTAAAATGCCTCCGCCCAGGTACCCAAGCGCGTATCCTTTTGTGGACACCTGATCGATATTTCCCGGTCCGGCAACTTCGGGTAGAAGCGAGTTGTAAAATACTTCAGATGTCGCAAACCCTATGTTGCCTACAATAAAAAAGATAGAAGCCATCAACCAGTCGCCAGTGGTAACAAAATAAAGAAGTGCTGTGGCAAATATCCCAATGCCAGCAAAAGTCATTAATAGTTTTTTCTTTGAACCTGAGTAATCCGCTATAGCTCCCATAATAGGTGCCAGCAATGCGGTAATTAATAGTGCCGCCGCGGTTGTATATCCCCAGTATGCAGTGGCTGTATTACCAGGCAGTGTCACACCCGCAACCCGGCTGTAGTAAATCGGGAGTATGGCAGCCATGACAGTTGTAGCAAATGCAGAATTTGCCCAGTCGTACATACACCAGCTTAGGATTTCTCCGCGCTTATTTTTGTGTGAATCAGCTGCAGACATTATTTACCTTGAGAGGTTAGAGGAGACTATTTCAACCTCAGATTATTTACTAAATATTATTATTAGAATTAACTTAAAAGCAATGAACTGAAATCTTCTATGATCCGATAACTCATTTATAACATACGAATTAAGTAGCTATGAAGGTTTTTATTTCTGGATTCATAATAACCTAAGCAGCTAACCTAAATGGTAACTATTTCCACCTAGTAATAACTTGAAATTAGTCTCTATTTATGCGATAATTTATTCAATTGACTAATTGGGTTGGATAAGGAAATTGATCGATCGGAGGTCACTATGATAAGTAAACAAATTCAGGATGCTTTAAACAATCAGATAAAGAACGAATATTTTTCTTCATACACTTATTTATCCATGGCAGCATACTGTGAATCCATCAACATGCAGGGTTTTGCAAGTTGGATGAGACTTCAGAGTCAGGAAGAGCTTGCGCACGCAATGAAACTCTTTGATTACGTCCTTAACCGCGACGGACGCGTCGTTCTTCACGCTATAGATAAACCGCAGGCTAAGTTCAAGTCTTTAAAAGAGATATTCCAGATAGTTCTCGATCACGAAAGGGAAGTTACAGCGATGATAAATAAGCTCTATGAGCAGGCGCTGAGTGAAAACGATCATGCCACCGCTGTAGAGCTACAGTGGTTTATTCAGGAACAGGTAGAAGAAGAAAAAACCGCAAATGAGATTTTAGATAAACTAAAGTTGGCAGGGGACAGCGGTTCAGCTCTCCTTATTTTGGATACACAGCTATCTGAGAGAAGCACAGCTCAATAGCTGATAATATTGTTCAATGAATGGATTTGATTTAAAGAAAAATCCCATTTAGGTTTAAATACCTAGATGGGATTTTTTGGATATAAGCTATGGATAAACCTAGTGTTGAATTCTGGTTTGATTTTGCAAGCACATATTCCTATCTATCGGTTTACCGTATTGAACAAATTGCTCGAGAACATGGGATTACGATAAGATGGAAACCGTTTTTACTTGGGCCAATATTCAATAGCCAGGGATGGGACACTTCTCCATTTAACATTTACAAAGCAAAAGGGAATTATATGTGGCGTGACATCACGCGCCTGAGTGAGAAGTATCAGATACCTTTTAAAAGACCGAGCCAATTTCCACGAAACGGACTGTTGGCTGCAAGGATCGCATTGGCATACGAGCAAGAGGGTTGGGTATCTAATTTTATAAGAGCTGTATTCATAGCTAATTTTGTAGAAGATAAAGACATATCTCATGAAGAAGTTTTGTCTTCAATTTTGAACTCATTTGGATTGGATGCGGATCAGATAATCACTTACGCAAAAACCCAAGAGAATAAAGATAAGTTAAGAGAACAAAGCCAACTAGCAGCAGATAAAGCTATCTTCGGCGCGCCTAGTTTTGTAATAGGTAACGAAATATTCTGGGGAAACGACAGGCTTGAGGACGCCTTTTTGTGGTATAAAAAACTCTAGAAATTCTGCTACATATTCCTTCGGTACTGACCGCCCACTTCGTAAAGCGCGTGGGTGATCTTGCCAAGCGTGCAAAACTTTACAGCTTCCATTATTTTCTCAAAAGTATTCTCATTATTAATCGTGGCATTTTGCAGATCCTTTATAACTTCACGTGATTCTTTTTTATAGCGGTCTGTTGCCGATTTAACGAATTCGACCTGATAGTTTTTTTCATCATCTGTCGAGCGTGTTACTTCACTTGGAGTAATGGTGGGTGAGCCCTCATCTGATAAATATGTGTTTACCCCTATAACGGGATATTCTCCACTGTTTTTACGAGTTTCATAATAGAGCGACTCTTCCTGAATCTTACTCCTCTGATACATTTTTTCCATTGCGCCCAGAACCCCCCCCCTCTCTGTTAGCCTATCAAATTCTTGAAGCACAGCTTCCTCAACAAGCTCTGTTAGCTCTTCAACGAAAAATGAGCCCTGAAGCGGATTCTCGTTTTTGGCGGACCCGAGTTCTCTGTTGATAATATGCTGTATTGCTATTGCTCTTCTTACCGATTCTTCCGTGGGGGTCGTAATCGCTTCATCATAGGCGTTTGTGTGTAGGGAATTACAGTTGTCATATATGGCGGTCAATGCCTGAAGAGTGGTCCTAATATCGTTAAACGAAATCTCCTGTGCGTGGAGCGACCTGCCGGAGGTCTGAATATGGTATTTGAGTTTTTGAGAGCGCTCGTTCGCCCCGTATTTTAACTTCATTGCCATTGCCCAAATGCGGCGAGCAACTCGACCTATAACCGTATACTCAGGCTCCAAACCGTTGGAGAAGAAGAATGAAAAATTCGGCGCAAATGCGTCAATGTCCATACCTCTTGATAAAAAATACTCTACAAAGGTAAAGCCGTTTGCGAGTGTAAAAGCGAGCTGGGTTATAGGGTTGGCCCCCGCCTCTGCCATGTGATAGCCTGAAATGGATATCGAGTAAAAGTTTTGAATATGGTGCTCGATGAAGTACTCCTGAATATCTCCCTGTATTTTAAGCGACGACTCGGTTGAAAATATGCAGGTGTTTTGCGCTTGGTCTTCTTTTAAAATGTCTGCCTGCACCGTTCCCCTAACTTGTGAAAGGGTTTTACTTTTTATCTTTTCGTATACCTCTTTTGGAAGCACTTGATCGCCCGTGACGCCTAAGAGCATAAGCCCCAGACCGTTATTCCCTTCCGGTAATTCTCCATTATATTCGGGAACACTTTGATCAATCGTTTTATATATGTCTTTTGTTTTTTTGAGAGCTTCTTTCTCCAAACCGTTTTCCCGGATGTATAGCTCACACTGCTGGTCAATTGCGGCGTTTAAGAAAAACGCCAGCACTATAGCTGCAGGGCCGTTAATCGTCATTGAAACAGATGTGGAGGGGTTGCACAGATCAAAACCGCTATACAGTTTTTTGGCATCGTCTAGGCACGCGATCGACACTCCTGAATTACCGATCTTGCCGTAGATGTCAGGGCGGAAGTCAGGGTTCTCCCCGTACAGGGTTACGGAATCAAACGCTGTCGAGAGCCTCTTAGCGGGAGTATTTAAAGAAACATAATGAAACCTTTTGTTGGTTCTCTCGGGACCTCCTTCTCCCGCAAACATTCGGGTGGGATCTTCGTTTTGTCTTTTAAAAGGGAAGACGCCCGCAGTAAATGGAAACTCTCCCGGTACGTTTTCCTGAAGGCTCCATCTCAGGATATCTCCGTACCCTTCATAGCTAGGTAGTGAAATTCTGGGGATGCGGTTCATAGAAAGAGACGTGGTGTAGGCCTGTGTTTTAATTTCCCTGTCCCTTACTTTATAAACGTATATGTCGTCATGATAGCGTTCTAATTTATCATTCCAGTCCTCGATTATTTTCCAGTTGTCCGGATCCAGCTCTTTGGATGTTTTTTGATAGAGATCTCCTAATATCTTCCTTGCGTCATTTGAAGTTTCATCCTCTGTAAGAGAGTCAATAGCTTTCTTTATTCCATAAAGTTTCTGTGCAGTATCCGCCTCTCTACTCACCCAACTGTTGTAGTCGTGAATTGTCTCAGTGATCTCGGAGAGATAACGCGTTCTTTTAGGCGGGATAATGTGCTTTTCTCCTGTCGATTTTGGGCCGCCTTTGTAATTGGAAGTAAAAGGAGAATCTGTTTTGTTCGAGACGGTTTTTATAACAGCACGGTATAGATCATCTACACCGGGGTCGTTGAACATCGAAGCCGTTGTTCCGTATATCGGGAGCTCCTCATCTTCTCTTTCCCAGAGCAGGTTGTTGCGCCTGTATTGTTT
>SPCL01000024.1 GCA_004525335.1 Thermodesulfobacteriales bacterium | reverse complement strand
GGTTAGTGTGACCCCAGTGGATTACCTGCCATACATAGACGCCATAGGATTTTATCCTACACTAGAAACTTCAGTTCCACAGGCAATTTTGGTTTTAGCTTTTGCCTTCGCAGCATTCTGGTTAGGGTATCTAAAAAGAGAAAAAGAGAAAAAAGAATTGGCTGTAACTGTATCTCAAATATCCGAAGATATGAAATCGATGCAGGCTGCATTTAGTCATATCAAAGGACATATCATTGAATGGAAAAAGTGTAAGGATATAGACCTTGAAGCTGAGGATTTAGACAATCAGATTCAAGAAGTGGTAAGCCATGTAGATGAGCTTGAAAGCAAGTTGGGGGACTTCTATGATGTTGTCTCAAAGAATACAGAGACTTTCCCAAAGAAAGTTCACTAAGTCAATTCCTCATATCCCTACCCACATCCCTTGTCCATATGATTTTCCACATATATTATTAACGTCATGAAAACTAAGGCCGTAATTATCGCCTCAGGCGGGATAGATAGCTCCACTCTTCTTTATAAAATGGTTAAAGATGGATTCCAGGTCTATGTGCTTACGTTTATTTACGGACAGAAACACTTAAAGGAAATTGAATACGCCAAAGTTATTGCTCAGAGATTAGAAGTTGATCATAGGGTAGTTGACCTTTCTGCAATGAAAGGCCTTCTTTCAGGCTCAGCTCTTACAGACGCAAATGTAGAGGTCCCAAACGTGCCTGAAACAGCAGATCATTATGAAACTCTTAAATCGACAATAGTTCCCAACCGAAATGCTATATTCTTATCTATTGCCATAGGATACGCAGTCAGTCTTGAGGCCAATCATGTTTACTTTGGAGCACATTTTTCTGATAGAGGTGTATATCCTGATTGCAGAAAAGAGTTTGTAGAAGCCTTTCAGTATTCTGAAAGGCTGGCTAATGATAATCCGGACTTAGTACTCGATGCCCCGTTTGTAAATATAGATAAGTCTGAGATAGTAAAACTGGGAGCAGAGCTTGGAGTACCTTTTAAGGACACCTGGACATGTTATAAGGGTGGTGAAAAGCACTGTGGGGTATGCAGTTCGTGCAGAGAGAGGAAAAGAGCTTTTGCCCAATCAGGCGTGCCGGATCCAACTGAGTATGAACAATGAAGATAAGCGAAATATTTTTTTCACTCCAAGGGGAGGGTCTTGAAATAGGTCTCCCTACCGTATTTATACGGTTATTTGCATGTGATTTGAGATGTAGTTGGTGTGATACGATGTACGCAGTTGAAGGGCGAGATTTTAGAGATCAGTCAGTTTCTGAAGTTGTAAATGAAGTTGAGAAATATGAATGCAGGAGAGTCTGTATTACGGGGGGGGAGCCGCTTATACAGATTAAAGAGGTAGAAGAGCTTGCTGATTGCCTACTTGGTAATAGCTATACAATCCTTCTTGAAACTAGCGGCCATAAAATGCCGCCGCCAATTCTTTGGACTGAAAATAGTACTATAAGCATGGATTGCAAATGTCCAAGCTCCTCAATGCAAGACAGAATGGATTTTGATCTTTTTGTAAAACTTAGAGCTAAGGATCAGCTTAAATTTGTGATACAAGATGAGATTGACTATCAATATGCCAGAGGAATATTAAGAAAATATAATATCAAAGCTAATATCATATTTCAGCCTACTCACGGATCTGAATTGGGTTGGATCACTAAAAAAGTTATTGATGATAAATTAGAATTTATAAGAGTTTTGCCCCAACTTCATAAAATTATCTGGGGAGATAAAAAGGGGGTGTGAATATCATGGTAATGTTGTTAAATATTTATTTTTACCCAATGTCATGTTATAATTTGTTTCTCACAACCCCGTCTCGGAATTTATAGGGTAGGGTTATAAAGCGGAGGTATTAAATGCAGGAAATGCAAAAAATGAAAGAAAGCTATATTGAAGATGAAGACTATAACTACGAACCATTTGCTGATACTGAAGAATATAAGCAAGTAAACAGCGAATGCATTACCAGTTGGGTCGAAATAATGAAGCAAAAAGGTATTAATGGGCTTGAAGGCGTCTTGGATGTCGCAACCGGGGCTGGAACAATGGTTCAGCTAGTATTTGATAATTTTCCTCAATCTTGGAAGAAGGCTGCTGTTTTGTGTCTTGATCAATCCTCCGGAGCCCTAAAGCTTGCACAATCTAAATTAGAAAAAACCGTAGAAACATTAAAGATGATTCATTCTTCAATTCAAGATATGACAATCCCTGATCAGAGTGTGGATATAGCAGTTTGGGGAAACGGGATGCATTACTTATCTGCAGCAGATCAATTGGACTGTGTTAAAAGAATTAGAAGAGCCTTAAAGCCAGGTGGATTCCTTTTCTTTAACACCGCATTCTATGAAGAAGCCAGGCCTGCTGATACCTTGCCTTTTTACCGTACACAGGTTAAAACAGCCGTCAAGTATTTACGTGATAACGGCGTACAAAGAGTTAAAACTGATACTAAGACTGAGGCTGCAAAGTTTTTGCCTCGTTCTTATTACGAAAGCTTGGTAGAAGAGGCGGGTTTCAAGCTCGTAGATGCTAAGGAATTTGCTGTTGATATGCATAAAGAGGCTTGGGAATACATTAGCGCTTTTCAGCAATACGCTGCTGGAGCATTAAGAGGATACCCAATCGATGATGCTGTTAATGCAATGAGAGATTCTGTTGGTCCTTCAATAGAGCTTCATGGAGATAGAGACCAGAACGGTGAACCTTACATAACACGTAAATGGCTTGCCATAAGCGCTCAGGCATAGTCCTACCCGGATAGTTATATAGCTTACCCCCCCTAGATTTATCACCTAAGAAGGTAGTTCCATACTAATTCTACTTATGGTTAATTGGAATGCTACGCGAAATCGTAGTAGTCTAAACCTAAGTGTGTAATCAGCTCTTCACCCTGTAAATAACGCAGCGTGTTTTTGAGCTTCATAAGTTGGATGAATACATCGTGCTCGGGATAGAGGTTTTCGGCGTGCATAGGGCTCTTAAAGTAGAATGAGAGCCATTCCTGTATTCCATGTAACCCCGCCCTACTGGCTAAGTCTAGAAATATAACTAAATCAAGCACTATAGGGGCTGCAAGAATACTATCTCTGCATAGGAAATTAATCTTAATCTGCATTGGGTAGTTTAGCCAGCCAAATATATCTATGTTATCCCAAGCCTCTTTAGCATCCCCTCTTGGAGGATAGTAATTAATTCTGACTTTATGATAGTAATTAGAATACAGATCGGGATAAAGGTCTGGTTGAAACAGGTGTTCAAGCACACTCAACTTGCTTTCTTCTTTAGTTTTAAAAGAATAGGGATCGTCTAATACCTCTCCGTCTCTGTTCCCCAAAATATTTGTAGAGAACCAGCCATTAAGCCCAATCATTCTGCTCTTAAGCCCGGGAGCTAGTATTGTTTTCATCAATGTTTGACCGGTCTTAAAATCTTTACCGGAAATAGGAACTTTCTTTTGTTTTGCGAGTTTGTCTAGTGCCGGTATATCAGCAGACAAGTTTGGTGCGCCGTTAGCATAAGGGACGCCACACTTGATTGCAGCATAAGCGTATATCATGCTGGGAGCTATAGCGGGGTGATTATTCTTCATGCCATCTTCAAATGACTTAATTGTGCTGTGAACTTTTGAAGCTTGAATAAAGACCTCAGTGCTTCCGCACCATACCATAACAAGACGGTCAACACCGCTTTCTTTCTTGAATGTTTTTATGTCGTCTATGAGTTGTTCAGCAAGATCCATTTTTGTCTTGCCTTTTTTAAGATGCTTGCCGTCTAAGTTCTTTACATATTTCCTGCTAAACACAGCCGTCATAGGTGTTGTTTCTTCAAGAGTCTCTTTTAAATCACTTAGAAGGGATTTGTCCAGTACACCTGCTTTTGTAGCAGCCTCGTAACAATTGTCGGGGAAAATGTCCCATCCAGCAAATACTAGATCTTCTATGTTAGCTAGAGGCATAAAATCTTTAATCAGAGGCGAGTTTTTCTCGGTCCTCTTGCCAATTCTAATTGTTCCCAATTGTGTAAGGGAGCCGATAGGTTTACCTAGACCCGCCTTTATTGCCTCTACACCTGCAATAAATGTGGTGCTTACAGCCCCTCCCATACCGGGAAGCAGTACTCCTAACTTCCCTTTTGGCGGGGCAATATTATTACTCTTTTTTAGAGTCTTTGTTTTTTTCTTACTGGTAGTAGCCAATGTGCGAATTACCTCTTAGAGAACTGTTTGCCCTTTCTTGCTTTTTTGAGCCCGTATTTCTTTCTTTCAACCATTCTCGGATCTCTTCTAAGCTGACCTGCGGCTTTAAGTGAAGGTCTATTGGATTCATCAACTGTTAACAAAGCTCTGGCGATACCATGTCTGACAGCTCCTGCTTGACCGGTAAGACCGCCGCCTTGTACAGTTACTAAAACGTTAAATTTTCCTTTAGTGTTTGTTGTGTCAAGAGGCCCTAACGCATGTACTACCCATGAATCTCTTGGGAAATATTCTGCTGCTTCACGATTGTTTATAGAAACTTTTCCATCTCCCGGACGTAGCCAAACTCGAGCTATCGAGGTTTTTCTTCTCCCGGTTCCGTAGTAGTTAACTTCAGCCATATTATTAATTAAACCTCCAATGTTTCAGGCTGTTGGGGTGCATGCGGGTGTTCGGTCCCTGCGTAAACCTTTAACCTGGTAAGTAATTTTGGCTGCCATGTGTTTTTAGGCAGCATTCCCCAAACCGCTTTTTTAATTATTTCTTGTGGTTTGGTTTTTAGAAGATCACCCGCGGTTATCGATTTGATTCCTCCTGGATGATTTGTGTGTCTGTAATAAGTCTTCTGGTTCCATTTATCACCTGTGAAATGCAATTTTTCTGCATTCACAACAATGACGAAATCACCAATATCAGCATGAGGAGTATATTGTGGTTTATTCTTGCCCCTTAGAATGTTGGCAATCTTTGTGGCTATCCTACCCACAGTTTTCCCCTCTCCGTCAATTAAATACCATTTCTTCTCAAAATCTTGTGTTCTTGCCATATAGGTCTTCATAATTTTTAGCCTCTAATAATAGAAATAAACAATTCAATTTACCAATTCAGTAGCGATTGTCAAGGTTTTTACTAATCTTGTTTATCTTAAACGTTGTTACAACTACAAATATTGGTCTACTCATCTAATGATGATATAATAATACCGTTACGTGATTAATAATACATGCTATGACAACACAACACAAAACTAAATCTTCATCCTGGAAAAATAAGTTCAGAGAAAAGCTTATAGAAATTATTGGAAAAGAGGGGGTTATCTCTTCTGATGATGAGCTTCTGGCTTATGATTGTGACGCCCTTACAGGCTACAGGATAAAGCCTGTCTTTGTAGTTTTGCCAACTAATACTAAACAAGTATCGCAAGTAATTAAAGAGTGCTATCTTGAAAACATTCCTTTTGTACCAAGGGGGGCCGGCACCGGACTTTCCGGAGGCGCTCTTCCAACTGACGAGGGAATAGTAATTTCACTCACCCGCATGAATAAGATACTGGATGTCGATATTCCCAATCAAAGAGTTGTTGTTGAGCCAGGCGTAGTTAATCTTTGGGTTACCAATGCCGTTAGTCCATATGGATACTATTATGCTCCCGACCCATCTAGCCAGATAGTTTGCACAATCGGAGGGAATGTCGCAGAGAATTCAGGCGGAGTGCATTGCCTAAAATATGGAGTAACAACTAATCATGTTTTGGGTGTAGAGATGGTACTGCCAGATGGAGAAATAATTGAAATTGGGGGCAAGGCTCTAGATCATCCTGGTTATGATATTGCTGGACTAGTCGTAGGCTCTGAAGGGCTGCTTGGAATAGTGACAAAAGTAACTCTCAAAATTATTAAAAAACCTGAAGCAGTTAAAACCCTTTTAGCTTCATATGATAATGTTGAAGATGCCGGGGCGTCGGTTTCCGGAATTACCGCCAGGGGTGTTATACCTGCGGGAATGGAAATAATGGATAGCCTCTGCATTAAATCAGTCGAAGAGACCATTGGAGCGGGCTATCCCATAGACGCAGGCGCCATATTACTGGTTGAACTAGACGGCCCTTCAGCTGAAGTCGAAGCACAGCTGCCGATTGTTGAAGAAGTTTTAAAAGATAATAATGCAATTCAAATAAAAATAGCCAAGAACTCAAAAGAAAGAGATTTACTCTGGAAAGGCCGCAAGAGCGCCTTTCCCGCAATGGGGCGCATAAGCTCAGATTACTATGTTCAGGACGGCGTGATACCCAGAAGCAAACTTGCCGAGGTTTTAGGCGAGATAGCGGAGCTCAGCAAAAAATACGATCTCCGTGTTGCAAACGTGTTTCATGCAGGGGACGGCAATTTGCACCCGCTTGTGCTTTACGATGCCTCAAAAGAAGGTGATCTCGATAAAACTCTTGAGCTTGCCGGAGAAATATTGAAAGTATGCGTAGATAAAGGAGGCAGCATAACCGGTGAGCACGGCGTGGGGCATGATAAAAAGAGATTCCTTTCTCTCATGTTTGATGACAACGATTTAGATGCGATGAATCTGATCAGATGCGCGTTTGATAATAAGGATCTGTGTAACCCCGGCAAACTGTTCCCTACACCCAGAACTTGTGTTGAGCCGGGTATGAAGAAGTTTGAAGAACACCCGGTTCAGAAAGCCGGAATGGGTGAAATGTACTAGTTCCAAAATCTAACCTAAAAAAACTGAGATATGATAAAAAAATCCACTCTAAGAAATTTATGTAAAATTGTAGATGAGAAAAATGTAGTTTTTGAATCTGAAAAATTAGGTGAATTCAGTATTGATGGGGTATTGCCGCAGATAGTACTGTCTCCCAATAATATAGATCAAGTCTCAGAAATTATGAAACTCGCCTCTAAAGACGCCCTTAGTGTAATACCCTGGGGATCGGGGACAAAATCGGCTCTAGGAAATAAGCCGGATAGAGCTGACATCATTCTCTCAACTAAAAACTTAGACCGCATTATAGAGCATGGAGCTTCTGATCTTGTGGCCACAACTGAGTGCGGCATAACGCTTAAGAAATTCCAAGAAGCGCTCAATAAAGAGAACCAGTTCCTAGCAGTAGATCCGCCGCATGTTACGCATGTTAACAGAAGAGCAACAATTGGCGGGATTATCGCAACAAATGATAGCGGCCCTGAGCGGCTCAGATATGGAGCCATAAGAGAGTTCTTGATTGGGATAAAAGTTGTAAAAGCAGACGGCAGTATTTTTAAAGGTGGATCAAAGGTGGTTAAAAATGTTGCAGGATACGATCTGCCCAAACTTTATGTAGGCTCTCTTGGAACGCTCGGTATCATTGTAGAGGCTACATTCAGGCTATACCCAGTCCCTGAATATTCTCAAACCTATGTGGCAAGTTTCTCAAGTTTAGAAGATTGCCAAGAAACAATCTCAACTCTTTTGAACTCCCATCTTGTAATAACTTCTCTCGAATTGTTAAATCCCGACCTAGCTGCTTCACTCGCTAAAAGAAACGACGTCGATATAAATGATTCTAGATACAGTCTTGTAATAGGAATTAGAAGTGTCGAAAAGGCAGTTAAGGAACAGATTCCTTCTGTGAAAAAAATCTGTGATCAAAATAACGGAAATGGTTTTCTAATCAGCGGGACACCAGAAGAAAAACTTTGGGAAGATATTAGGAACTTTCCATGGATAATCTTAAAATCAGACAGAGTGGTCTCTAAAGTTGGCGTTGTAGTGACGCAGATTCCCCAGGTATTACAAACAATTAAACAAATATCGAATGAGTACGGTGTAAAGATATATGTCTCGGTAAGAGCGGGTAATGGGATCTGTATAATAGCTCTTAAAGGAGAAGGTCCTTCTGTTAATAATGCCCTTAAACACTTGCGTAATTTTATATCATCAATTAACGGTCACCTAGTACTTCTGGAAGCGCCTTCTGAAATAAAAAACAGTTTTGATGTCTGGGGTGAAATTGGGTCAGGCCTAGGAATTATGAAAAGAATTAAAGCGAATTACGATCCCAACAACCTTCTTAACCCTGGAAGATATATATAATAATTTCGTTTTTTTCTTGAACTACTAAAAGCCCTTAGTTAGGATAATTCCGCTCTTATAAAATTCCCTAATTTGTATAACGCGAGATATGATAAGAAGAGAAAATAATGGCGGGTGGATATTAATCACCCAGCACGACCATGCAATACTTTCCGGGCAAGTAATGACTTCTTGGGGTAACGGAAAGTTTGCTAAGCCGGATCCCTTAGATGAAGTGCTTTTTGCCGTCAAAGAGCACGATTCAGGTTGGAAGGAGTGGGACTCTAATCCGAAGATCAACATTGAGAGCGGATTCCCCGCTAATTTTACGGAGATGAGCCCATATGATCAGTCTGTAATCTGGAGTAAATGTTATAGGTCTCACTCCAGCATTCATTCATACGCATCTGCCATAATAGCCCTTCATTTTTCAAAGTTTAATCGGAGCAATCTCAAAAAGGACCCCAATAATGAACAACTGAAATTATTGCAAATTGATATGAAAGATTTTATTTCAAAAGAGCTCAATTTTAATATTTCTAACTCCAATTCCGATATAATTCCTAACGAGATAAAAGTGAATCTCAAGATGCTTCAGATAGGAGATATCATCTCACTTACTCTTTGCCATGGTTGGAGGTCAATAGAAATAACGGAAACGCCACTTGATTATAATGGATCGGAAACAACTCTAAAAATAGAATCAGAAGATGGGCTAAATTATAGAATCTCACCATACCCATTTAGCGAACCTTTATTAGAACTTAGTATTTCAGGTAAAAATGTTGATAGAAAATCATTTCTAAATAATCAGGAACTAAGAGACATAATTGAAATTTCTAAAGATGAGTTGCTTGCTTTTACTATCACAAAGGGCTAAATATTTAGTATGAACGAAGGACAGTATCAGGCATTCGATGAACAGGATAAACCGAGCCCTGATTTAATAAGGGACTGTGTTCACTGTGGTTTCTGTTTATCCGCCTGTCCAACATATCTTGAGACAGGCAACGAGCTCGATTCTCCAAGGGGCAGGATTTATCTAATGAATGCAGCTGTCAATGGCGAAATACCACTTGAGGGCTCATTGGTAAAACATTTGGATATGTGTCTTGGTTGCCTGGCATGCGAGCCTGCGTGCCCATCAGGTGTGCAATATGGAAGTCTCATAGAAGCCGGCCGATCCCAAATTGAACGCCGTTATGAAAGATCCACCTTTGATAAGTATTATCGATCCGCTATTTTTTCATTATTTCCGTATCCAAAGAGAATGAAGTTGATGTTGCCTATGTTCTATATTTATCAAAAACTGGGATTGAGAAGCCTTATTCAATCTACTGGGATAATTGCCCGATTCTCTCAAAAACTGAGCAAAATGGAGGAGATGCTTCCTGAAGTAAAGTCTCTGACTTTCCCTCCTGAGCTGCCAGAGGTAATCCATGCAAAAGGTGAACAACGCTATAGAGTTGCACTGCTTACAGGCTGTGTGCAGAGTGTCTTCTTCTCCAAAACTAATGAAGCTACAGCTAGAGTATTGGCAGAGAACGGCTGTGAGGTGATTGTGCCTCAGAATCAAAGCTGCTGCGGCGCTCTGTCTGTTCATTCCGGGAGATTGTCGGAGGGGAGAGATTTCGCTAAGCAAACAATCCTAACTTTTGAGGGGTTAGAAGTCGACGCAATAATTACAAATTCAGCCGGCTGCGGTTCTACAATGAAGGATTACGGCGAAATATTAAAGGACGACCCGCAGTATTCAGAGCGAGCTGAAGCATTAAGTGAAAAAACAAAAGATATTATGGAATTTCTGTCAGATATCGGACTTAAGGGGAATCTCCAAAATCTGAACATAAAAGTGACATATCAAGACGCCTGCCACATAGGGCATGCTCAGAGGATAAAGGAGCAGCCAAGGGAGGTCCTAAAGGAAATACCGGGCTTAGAACTAATTGAAATGCCGGAGTCTGATTTGTGCTGTGGCAGTGCAGGGATTTATAATCTTGTTCAGCCTGAAATGTCACAGAACTTGCTTGATCGGAAAATGGGAAATGTGAAGCAAAACAAAGTCGACTATTTAGTCGCAGGAAACCCAGGATGCCTTCTTCAAATCCAAAAAGGAATTAAAAGTAATGGCCTCAATATTAAGACTGCACATCCGGTAGAGCTACTGGATTGGTCTTACAGAGGTTCTATAGACTAGATATCACCAACTTATCCCCCTACTTATTATAGCATCAATTAAGTTGCTAAGAGGTTTGTTTTCTGCAACCCAAAAACTGCCGGAGTTCTCAGTATTGAAAACCGGTTTTTCAAATTTGCATACTTTAACTACTTCCTTACAATTTAGTTTCTTCACTTCTCCAGTGCCTAGGATCGTGCAATTTATTTCAAACTTATCGCTATTCATAGCGATTGCAGACCAATTATCTGTATTCAATTCTGATCCCCAGCCGGCACTAGCTCCAGGGTCTTTTGTCACGGGGTGATTTAACCAAAAACTCTTGTCAGATATATTATGAAAGAAATACAGGCTCTGTTCCGAAGAACTTTCATTTAGAAACAAGTTGTTATCTTTAAATTCATAACCCTGCGCTATACAGCCTTCTGGAAAATTTGATTCGGAGCTGCTTCCACTACATCCAATTGTCGATAAAAACATAAACAAAGCGACTATAACAAAATGTTTTATTGGAAAATTCATGTTGTTTCCTCCATCTTTAAGTCTTAATTCTTTTATCATACACAATAAATTGCAATTAATACTAGCAAAAGATGAAATTCAAATAGAATCTCAAAAACTATCGGTTATCCTTATAATATAAAGTACAAAGGGGACAAATGGCGATGAAATACCTATCAGTTTTTTTCGTTTTAACCATAATACTGGCTACAATTTCTTGTGATTCATTGGATAGTGTAGATACTACACCCGACCCACTTATAACTGCTGAAATAGCGGATTCACAAACTTATAATCTTGTAACTCCTATATACGGAATGCAGGTATCCATAGATAGCGGTGTGGATAGAGGGAATCAGGATGTCTTGGATATTCTCGACAGAAGGGCCACACAATTTTTGGACTGTCAATTCGTTGAAGGATCTCAACTGGGTTTTGAAGAAGTAATTTTAGATAACGGAACTATGGTTCCTCCCCTATCGGATTTGAGAGTATTTGTAGTTCCTAATAGATACAAATGTGATGTGCCGGGGGCTAGTGTGTGTAACGGAACTTACTTCGGCGGAGTTGATATTGTAGTTGTCGCAGAAGGCGGTTTCCCCGGATGCGACGTGTTTCTTCCATGGAAACATGAGCTAGGTCACAGGTATGGAATGGATGCTAATCATACTAATCAATCCGATTTTCAGTCCTGTATTGGAGATGCTAACTGCGATGTAGGTGATGTAATAGGAATAGATTAGTTCCTAAGTTTAATTTTTCAGAGCCTTTTTCCCCCGAAGCACTAACCATATAGACGTGTTAATCGAGAAACATAAGATTATCAGAAGACCCACCGTGTACTTAAAAAACACTCGCGGCATTATATAGAAAGACAGATCATATTTGTTGTTTTGCCAAAGGTTGTTATCAAAAAGTAGCGGATGAAAGACATCTCTCCAGAAAGTGCCGAAAAACGGAAGCACGATCAATAAACAAATAATAATCACAGCATTTATTACTGCATAACGGGATACTCGTTTTCTATTGTATGTTGCCACGAGTATGACCAAGCTAAATAGTGCAAAGAAAAACATCTTATCAAAAATGCCGCGCACTTCTTTTAGATGCAGTTTTTCTTTCTGAGTGAGAAAGCTGTTTAGCTCTCCCTGGTGTCTAAAAAAAGAGGCAAGCTCATTAATGCCAGCTATGGCTCTTTCATTTCCAATCACATCACATCTAGTATGCAGCCCACAGTTAAATTCCATCCACTGAGGCAGGTAGAAAGTCAGAGTCATAGGTATGTAGACGCTCAGATAAAGAAGCGAGATGAATAGAAATATTGGTTTGATTCTGCTTAAGACTTTCATTTGATTATTGATACTGCTTATATCGTAGTTTATAAGCTTTAATCATTTGAATCGCCATCTTTTTTTAGAGAGCTCTTTATAACAAGATAGCCTGCGATTGCAGCAATAAATGAGCCACTTAGAATCCCGATTCGTGCCGATATCGCCTCATCGCCAATGCTGCTGTCAAATGCTAGCGTGCTGATAAATAAGCTCATTGTAAAACCAATACCGCAAAGTATGGCCGTCCCATAGATTAATCGCCAGTTTATATCTGAGGGCAATTTCGCTAGCCCCAATTTAACCGCAGCTAGTGAGAATCCAAAGACTCCAATTTGTTTGCCTATAACAAGCCCAAGAGCTATACCAATTGGGATGGGTTCAAATAAGGATCCAAATGACATCCCCTTAAGTGATACTCCGGCATTTGCAAATGCAAATAGCGGCATTATTCCAAATGCTATCCACGGGTGAAGAGAATGCTCCATCTCTCTAAGCGGGCAGGGTTCGTCCTCATTTGTCCTAAGAGGTATTGCAAAGGCAAGCACCACGCCTGCGAGGGTTGCATGGACACCCGATTTTAGAACGCATATCCAGAGTATGATGCCGACGACGACATATGCCGCTGTTCTTTTTACTCCCAATAAGTTCATTGCAAATAATGTCGCTATCGCAACGCCTGCAAAGATTAGAGATGTAACTGAGAGGTCGCCTGAATAGAATATTGCAATTATTACAATGGCCCCTAAATCATCTATTATTGCAAGTGTAAGTAAGAAAAGTTTTAAAGAGAGCGGTACCCGGGAACCAAGTAAAGCCAAAATACCAAGCGCAAATGCAATATCCGTTGCGGCGGGTATGGCCCAGCCGTTTAGCGCAGAGGGGTTGTTCATATTGAAAATTACGTAGATTAATGCAGGAATTATCATGCCGCCAACTGCTGCAATTCCAGGTAGAGCAACTTGTGAAAGACTCGATAGCTGGCCGTCTAAGATTTCACGCTTTACTTCAAGGCCGATTAAAAGAAAGAATATGGCCATAAGGCCGTCGTTAATCCATAACAAGAGCGGCTTCGCAAGATTAAGGGATCCAATGCGGATTTCAACTGGAGTGTCTAAAAACAGATCATATAAGCCCGAGAGGGGTGAATTGTTTACTATTAGTGCAAGTACAGCGGCTCCAACAAGTATAATGCCGCTTGCTGATTCAAGTTTCAAAAATTCCCGTATTGCTTCTAAAGCTCGAATTGGCTTAACGCTCATTAAATGTAATCCCCCCCCCTGAAGTTGAAAAAATTATACGCTACTAGTTTGTATTATCAAAACCCAATAATTTCTCTAAAACATCAGATTAAAATAAAGGAACAACGCTTTTGAAACGTTTTGGGAAATAGGAAGAATGTAATTATTAAGGATTTATAGCCTCTACAAACACACACTCCGGTACCCCCCGCGACGTTAACAAATTCAGCCTGAGATTTTGATAGAAGACCTATTTTAGAGGCAATATCTGGAATAATTGGAATTCTTGCTATGCGTATAGCTAGCGAATTATCATAATTGTTCCATCCTTCAGTAGGAGTCTGTCTGCAACCTATATTTACTCTTAATGACATATAAAGATTTCAACTACAAAATAACTAAGAATTTGTACACTCAAATAGAATCTTGATCTATTATATTCTGAAAATATATATGTGCATAGTTCTTGTTCAATCTGATTTTGTAGAAAAATCTAAGTTGTGTTAATATCCATATTCATATTGCTTTTCTCGGAGTTTGAAATTGGAAATAGGCTATTTTACAATGCCTCTACACCCAGCGGGTAGAGACCTCTCAGAGACTCTTCAAGAAGATTTAGAGCAGATTGTTCTACTCGATCGGCTAGGCTTTAGAGAGGCATGGATAGGGGAGCACTTTACTGCGGGATGGGAAAACATAGCCGCTCCTGATCTGTTTATCGCAAATGCACTTCCACTGACAAAAAATATCATTCTTGGAACCGGTGTTTCTTGTCTTCCGGATCACGACCCTTTTGTTCTCGCTCATCGGATTGCAGTGCTGGATAATTTGGCTAAGGGCAGATTTCAGTGGGGCGTTGGCGCTGGGAGTTTTATCGGAGATTTTGAAGTTTTTAATATCGATCCAAGATCAGGTGAACAGCGTGATCTGACAAATGAATCATTGGCTTTTATTTTGGATTTGTGGAATGATCCAAAGCCCGGGAAATATAGCAACAGCAGGTGGAATTTTACAGTTCCGAATCCCCAGCATGATGTAGGGTTAGGGGTTCATACTAAGCCTTATCAAAGACCCCATCCACCAATTGCAGTAGCCGGTATTACAGAGAGCTCTAGCACCTTAAAAGTAGCGGGTGAAAATGGCTGGATACCTATGAGTATTAATTTTGTTGCTAGTAATGTTTTAATATCTCACTGGGAGTCGGTAGAAGAGGGCGCGCTTAATTCAGGCAAGACTCCAGACAGATCTAAATGGAGGATAGCAAGGGACATCTTTGTCGCTGAGACCACAGAGGAAGCTCGAAAGTTAGTTAAAGAAGGCACATTGGCTAGGGATTTTACAGATTACTTCTTTAAAATGGTCCCTAAAATCAGGGGTAATCTGAACTTATTTAAAGCAGATAAGTCCATGCCCGATTCTGAAGTCACAATTGACTACATGATAGATAACTTGTGGATTGTAGGAAGCCCGCAAGATGTAGTTCGCCAAATTGAAGAACTCTATGACAAAGTAGGTGGATTTGGAGTTCTACTTGTTATGGGACACGAGTGGGACCCTAAAGACAAGTGGATCAGGTCTATGGAGTTATTAGCCAAAGAAGTGATGCCTAAGTTAAAGTTTTAGATTGATCGGGATTAAAAACCTATTCGTTCAGCTCAATTCTGGTTGGAGTGCTCTCTTCTTTAATACGATTAGAGTTAATGACTTTATTTATACCTTCAGATTTAACTACTGAAAGCCCGTTTAAATTAAGTATTACATCAAAAAATTTTAGGAAGTCTTCTTTCTTCATTCCTCCGTCCGGGGTAACGATGCTCACTTTTTGAGGTTTTACTGATTCATCTAATATATATATTTCATCATTGATCTCGCTTACTGTTTTGATTAATTCAACTAAATCCATATCGTTTTGAACCTGCACAAATCCATCTTCAGAAACGTGCTTGCTGTCCTCATCTGTGGTGCTTGAATCTGTATTTTCAGAAATAGCTTTATGAATTGGGATACAAATATAAACTGAAAGAATTAAAGTAAATATTGTAGCAACTTGTATAAGTTTTAGAGACGAGAGGTTAATTTTCATAGGATACAAAGTTCAATTGAAATCTCCGATTTTTTACTATCCTAACACATGGCAAAAAATATCCTACAAGAATTTTCAATACTCCGAGAATTCTCAATACTCATCATTTGATTTGACTCCCTTTACCCTTTCAGATCTGAAATCTTTTCTTTCTAAAGCTCTTCTCCACAATCTCTTCTCTTCGGGTGTTTCAGGGTCAAACTCAGGAACAGGTTTGGTCGTGCCGTCCTCTGCAATATGAACGAAACTTAAAAAAGCAGTGCAAGTATGTCGCTGCTCACCTGTTAAAACGTTTTCCGACAACACTTTGATCCCCACCTCAAGAGAGCTTTGGCCTACATAAGTAATGCCTGCTTTAAAGGTGATTATATCACCTATTCTTATAGGGGAGTAAAAGTATAGGTCATCAAGAGAGCCTGTGATCATGACCCCTTTAACAAACCTCATTGCTAATATCGAGGCGGCCTGATCTATATCCATCATCAACTTGCCCACTGCCATAAAGTCTCCGTGGAATGTGTCCTCCGGCAATACAACCTTGGTAGTTTCCAGGTGCTCTCTAACTATCTCGGTTTCATCAATAACGTTTCTGGCCTGATTATCCCTCTTCGCAACCTGAGCAAGACGTTCGTCTTTCCTTTTTTTAGCCTCTGTATATATAGCCATCTCCTCACTGTTTGAAGGAGTGATTTTCTCTGCAATCTTACGCGGCTTTCCGTTTTTATCTACTGCCACAAATGCTAGATGTGAAGATGTCGTTAGTTTCTGGTCCCCGGTTTCAGGGTTTTCGGAATAAACCTTGACCCCAATTTCCATTGAGCTCGAACCAATATATTCAACCCAGCTTTCAAGAGTCACTATTTCCCCAACCATAACAGGGTTTAGAAAATCGATGCTATCAGTTGCACCTAAAACAGTAATTCCTTTAGATATAAGAGACGAATCGATGGTTGCGGCCTGCATGATCCAGTCCATCAGCCTGCCGCCGCTTAGTCTGTTGTGTACGCTTGCATGTTCGGGAAAGACAAACTGAATCATCTGACGTTTTGTTTCAGCAATTGATGGCATATAAGTTTCCTTTAGGTTGTTGTATCTTCTGTGTTTTCTTCTTTTTGTTCTGCTCTATAAGTGTGTACATCCATTTGCGGATAAGGAATAGAGATTCCATTTTTATCAAACTCAAGTTTTATCTTTTCAGTTAAATCGAATTTAACCGGCCAGTAATTAGATGAGCTTACCCACGGACGTACATATATGTTTACACTGCTGTCGGCAAGTTCTCCTACAACTAAGTCATATACTGGAGTATTTAGTATACGGTTTTCAGATTTGAGAATTTCTTCAATGATTCCCTTAGCTTTTACTATATCGTCATCATAGCCGATGCCAAACACCATATCTATTCTTCTGGTACCTGTGGCGGAATAGTTGGTTATTACACCTGAGTATATAGCCCCGTTTGGAACAATTACCTGTTTGTTATCGGGAGTTAGAAAAGTACTGCTGAATATATTAATCTGCTTCACGGAACCTGATGTGCCTCCCGCCTCTACAAAATCTCCTTCTTTAAATGGCCTAAAGACTAAAAGCATGACCCCCGCCGCAAAATTCTGCATTGAGTCTTTTAATGACAGCGCTACTGCTAGACCAGCGGCACCAATTAGGGCAATTAATGATGTGGTGTTGATACCTAATTTGCTAATCGCTGCTATTATAACTAAAAGCAGTAATAGCCAGTTAACAATTGTCGAAATGAAGTTTACAAGTATGTTGTCCATGCCTGATTTTGTAAGGAACTTCTTAGTTATTGCAGAGAGTTTGGATGCTATATAACGCCCAATGATAAAAATTAATAGAGCATACCCCATATTCAATCCCCAAGGTTTAAGATAGTTCTGAACTAGACTATTTATATCTATTGATTCAAGCATTGTCTTCACCGCCTATGAAGTTGAATTTGTTTAACACTTTCCGAAAGCACAAGGGCTTCGTCAACCATTTCTCTAAGTAAATCAAGCCCTCTCTGCCAGAAGCCGGGATCTTTTATGTTAACACCTACACGCTCTAGGAGTAGTACCTCAGGAGCATCACTCCCGCCTGAGGAAAGAAGCTCAATATATTTTGGCACAAATACATTTCCTTCTTTTACGTACATGCTGTAGAGAGAAAGAACTAATAGCTCTCCGAATGAGTATGCATAGCAGTAAAATGGAGAATGAATAAAGTGTGGTATGTACATCCACCAATTTCGATAATCATCTGTCATCTCAACAGATTTTCCAAACATTGCACTATTCGCCTGAGCCCATAGCTCGTTAATATTTTCAGTAGTAAGCTCGCCTTGGTTTCTACGAGCATGGTGTAGTAATTCCTCAAACCTAGTTAGTACGACCTGGCGGAATACGGTTGCAAATATATCTTCGAGCTTCCCGCATATTAGGGCTAGTTTAATTTTAGGATTTTTTTCAGTCTCCATAAGCTTATGGAATACAAGAATCTCGGCGAACACACTTGCTGTCTCAGCAGTCGTTAATGGGGTGTCTGAATGAAAATATCCCTGCTCTCTAGATAAATATTGGTGCATGCCGTGACCTAGCTCATGGGCTAGGGTCATTACATCCCTCATTCTGCCTGTGTAGTTTGTGAACACGTACGGATGTGCGCTCGGCACAGTGCCGTGACTAAACGCTCCCCCGCGTTTTCCATCTCTTACTTCAGCGTCAATCCAGTTTTTATCAAAAAACTTTTGAGCGATGGTTGACATTTTAGGCGAAAAATTATGGAAAGAGCTTAGAATAATTTCTTTGCCTTTTTTGTAATTTATTATCTCTGTGTCATGAGAAATCGGAGCATAGCGGTCATAATCATAAAATTTCTTTATACCTAAGAGCTTCTTCTTAAGCCCATAGTATGTGTCGACCATGTCATAGTTTTTCTCACATGAAGTCATCAGTGAACTCAGAGTTCCCTTGTCTATCTCATTGCTTAAATTCCGTGAATCCATAGGGTTTTCAAAAGATCTCAGACGGTCGTTAAGAGAATGGTCCTGGACCAGAGTATTAAAGATAAATGTTAATACGTGTGCGTTTTCTTTGAGCCCTGTTGTAAGACTCTTTGCCCCTGCTTTTCTCTTGTTGCGGTCAGGATCGTAAAGAAGGGCTAGAATTTCCGTTTCAGATAGAGACTGTTGCTTTCCATCGAGTTTAATATTGAAACGGATATTGTTTAGAACCTCATCGAATAGTCGCTTGAAAGCGCGTGAGCCGGTATTCGCTTTTTCATCCAATATTTTTTCTTCAGCCTCGCTCAATCTGTGAGGTTTATACATTCTTTCCTGTTCTAAAAAGTGCTTATGAGAAGCCAAGATTTTATTGCCAAGAAGAGAATCAACTTTTTTGTTGCTCAATTTGATCCACTCAAGCTCAAAAAACATTAAATGTTTTCTAGCCTCGGTAGACTTTTCTTGAATCATTTGTAAAAATGCTCCGTTTTCGGGGTTCCCAGTGTCTCCCGCAAAAACCAGATAGGCGAATGAAAGCAGCTTCCCAATTCTTTCGGATATATATTCTAGATCTTCAACTGCATTAAGTAGTACTTTCGGGGTTAGGTTTGTGGAGTTGATTCTTCCCCTATATTTTTTCTCAAAACCCTCTGATTTGAGGAATAAATCCTTTATATCCTTCTGTATTTTCTTGTCTTTAAGTCCCGAATATAGATCAGAAAGATCCCATGTTATTCCTTCAGCGCCTGATTTCTTTGTTCTTGCTGCTTTTGCCATTTATCCGTCCTCTTCAGTATTAGATATTATCAATATTAAGATGATGTTAATTGTGCTCAGATTAATTG
>SPCL01000047.1 GCA_004525335.1 Thermodesulfobacteriales bacterium | reverse complement strand
TGGTTCATTCGATCAAGGGTAGTAAGAGAGGGAAATTTTTCTAAGAAACTGCCTACATGTTTGGATTTGATCTTGTTTTCCTGGAATAGGTACAGCGCTCCTGATATAAACGCAACCGTGAACAAAGCTTCGCCCAATAAGATGAGGGCAATATGAATCAGTATCCATGGATTACTTAATGTAGGATTTTGCTCGATAATCCCATGAGGTATGATGACATTAGGGAGTGTCAAAATAAATGCAAGCGGGGCTGCAAATGCGCCGAGCAGTGAAGCCTTGAATTTGAATTGAGATGCTATATAAACAAGTGAGATAAACCATGCAAAAAGGTAAAGTGTCGTAACAAAACTCTGTGCTAAGGGTTCACCTTTTGCATAAGCATAGACCAGGCTTAATGTTTGAATTGTGGTTCCGGCTGCAATAAAGTAAAAACCAAATTTAGACAGATTTTTCCCTTTCGGCCAAAAATGGCTTCCATAAAAAATTGATGATAGGAAATAACAAAGAGCTACAACCGAGTACCAGTCCATATCTATATTTTATTTATCATGGGGGTAAATACAACAAAAGCTCTTAAATTATTAGATTAAGGTTTTGTTTTAGCTCTTAGAGCTAGTTTCCTTTTAGGGCTTCAGTTTGGTAATAAGTTGTAAGTGAGTCTATTAACTCGTCGAGCTCACCGCTCAATATTGCGTCAATTTTATATAGTGTAAGATTGATTCGATGGTCTGTAATTCTGCCATCACGGAAATTATAGGTTCTTATTTTTTCACTTCTCTCCCCGGTTCCAACCTGGGTTTTTCTTTCATCTGCAAATTCACTGCGTCTCCTCTCTTCTTCAATCTCAAATAGTTTTGCCTTTAGCATTCTCATCGCATGTGCACGGTTTTTATGCTGAGATCTTTCATCCTGGCACTGAACTACGATTCCTGATGGAAGATGAGTAATCCTAATTGCAGAGTCGGTTTTATTAACGTGCTGACCGCCTGGTCCGGAAGCCCTGTACGTGTCTACTTTTAAATCTTTCTCGTCAATTACTACTTCTACGTCGTCCGGCTCAGCAAGGATTGCTACAGTTGCTGTAGAGGTATGGATTCTGCCGCTTGTTTCTGTTGAAGGAACTCTTTGTACCCTATGTACGCCGCTTTCATATTTTAATTTGCTGTATACATTCTTTCCTTCTATTGATCCTATTACTTCTTTTAATCCGCCTCCCCCAGTTTCGCTAATGCTGATAACTTCGATTTTCCATTTTCTCTCTTCGGCATAACGCGAGTACATTCTAAAAAGGTCTCCAGCAAATAAAGCTGCTTCATCACCGCCGGTGCCGGCTCTTATTTCGAGAAATACGTTTTTGCCGTCATTAGGATCTTTCGGAAGAAGAAGCAAGCGTAGTTGATTTTCACAGTTATCCCGATCTGGGATGAGTTGATCGAGTTCTTCCTGCGCCAGTTCCCCTAATTCCGCGTCTTTCAATAAGGTTTGATTCTTGCCTATTTCTTCAATCGCATTTCGGTACTTACGGTATGTCTCTACAACTTCTTCAAGATCAGAAAGCTCTTTTGAATATTGATGAATATCTGAAGGAGAGATATCTGCTTGATTAAGATTTTGCTCAATCTCCATATATTTTTTCTCGACTTCCTCGAGTCTCTGTAACATTGGACTTTCTGCCATTTCGCCTTTTATCTTCACACATCTTGCAAAAATTTCAAGATAAGATTAAACTTGTGGTGGTAAAGCAATGGAAACAATGGATATTCTTGAGGATAAAATTAAGGAGGCTTTGTCTAGGAAGACAAAGTTAGAGGCAGAACATAGAAATCTTTCTGATGAAGTTCTGAAACTTCGTGAGAGTATTGATAAGCTTGAGAAGGAAAGAGATGATATGAAACTTAAGCTCGATAAGGTAATTGAAAAGGTGGAAATCTATTTAAGTAGGTCAGAGGCTTAGTGTGAAACGTCTTACAATCAGGTTCTTTGATATTGATTACGTAATTAAAACAGATGCACAAGAGGACTATGTCCAGAAAATAGCATCTTTTATAGAGGATAAGGTTAGAGAAATTTCAAAGGTTGAAAGTTCTATTGTTGTGCCTCGCTCGTTCCTTTTGGCTATGCTCAAGATTACCGATGATTACTTCCGAGTAGAAAAAGATTTCGAGGAATTCAAAGATCGTGCTGAGGAAAGATCAAACAGATTGTTACAAATATTGGAAAGCTCCCTTAAAGAAAACGAATCATTTAGTTCCGGAGACGGAACACGCAGAGAGGAATTTGGTACGGAAGAATTGGAAGACTCCTTTAAACATAGATGATGGTTGGAAAAACAAGTCGTTTATCTCCTTTTTGAAGTCAGGGAGTTTCAATATTAAGTTAGAAAAAGACAGCATCAGGAATAGTGTTGCTAATAGAAGGTCTGCACTTTCTGATGTTGAAGTAAAACAAAAAAGTTTACTAATCTCAGATAATCTATACAGTTTAGAAGTATTAAAACTGTCCAATAGCATTGCTCTTTATTCCTCAATTCATAACGAAGTCATGACTGAATCGATATTTAAAGAAGCGATTCAAACAGAGAAAGAGGTTTATTTCCCTAGAGTAAATGGCTCTTCCCTAGACTTCCATAGAATTCATTATCTAGAGCAGCTTAAGATTGGCAAATTTGGTGTTTTAGAGTCCCAAGCCCATTTGTTTAAGGCGGATATTAAGCAGATTGATCTATTTGTAATACCGGCTCTGGCATTTGATAAATCCGGCAGCAGGCTTGGGTATGGGAAAGGCTATTATGATCGGGCTTTATCAAATATTTCGCAGAGTAAAAAAGTAGGCCTTTCTTACAGTTTTCAAGTATTAGACTCTGTACCGATTGATAAGGACGACCGGAAAGTCGGATTTATAGTTACAGAGCAGGGAATAGTTTTTTCTAGGAGAAAATTAGGAGGAAAATAATATGTCAGCGTGGATAGTTATTTTGGCGGCTGCTATATCATTAGTTATAGGTTTTGCTATTCATTACCTTTATAGACAAATTGAGTTAAAAAAGAATATAGGTATAAAAAAAGACGAAGCTGAAACTATTATAGAGCTTGCTAACAAAGAAGCAGAAAAGATTAAAATTCAAGGCGAATTAAAAGCCAAGGAAATTATCGAGAGAAGAAATGCAGAAATTGAGCGTGATTCTCGGGAAAAGCAAAGAGAGTTGTCTAAAGTAGAAAAGAGACTCGAAAAACGTGAAGAGACCCTTGATAATAAAATCGAATCATATGAGAAGAAAGAGAGAGAGGTAGCTCAGATAGAGCGTGATATGGCTGAAAAAGAACGCTCTCTTGAAGAAAAGGGAAAAGATCTTGACGCTGTTGTAGAGGAAGCTAAGAAGAAAATTGAAGAAATAGCTGGTATGACTCAAGAGGCTGCTAAAACCGAGCTTGTTAATATTATTGAAGATGAGGGAAGACACGAAGCTGCTAAAAAGCTAAAACAGATAGAAGATCAGCTTAATGAAGATGCAGAGCGAAAAGCCAAGGATATTATTGCTCTAGCCATAGGGAAATACGCCGGTGAATATACAAGTGAGAAGACAATCTCTGTAGTGAGTTTGCCCAATGATGATATGAAGGGGCGAATAATTGGTCGGGAAGGAAGGAATATCCGTTCAATTGAAGCTAGAACCGGTGTTGATATTATTATTGATGATACACCAGAGACAGTCGTAGTATCTTCGCTTAATCCTATTAGGAGAGAGGTTGCAAGGATATCTCTTGAGAAATTAATAGATGACGGCCGTATTCATCCAACCAGGATAGAAGAGATCGTATCCGATGTAGAGAAGCAAATTGAGCGTGAGATTCAAAAGTCAGGTGAAGAAGCTCTATTTGATCTTGGGATAGCCAGTATGCACCCTGAGCTTGTAAAACACGTCGGAAAATTAAAATACAGGACCAGTTATTCACAGAACATACTTAACCACTCAATCGAAGTAGCCTTTATTTGCGGTATTTTAGCAGCAGAGATTGGTTTTGATATTAAGCTCGCTAAAAGAGGCGGCTTACTTCATGACATTGGTAAAGCCGTAGACCACGAGCTTGAAGGTTCTCACGTTAAGATAGGAGAGGATCTTGTAAGGAAGTACGGCGAGTCTGATGAGATCATTAAAGCAATTGCATCAGCACACGACCCTCAGCCGCAGACTCTCTTAGGTGTTCTTTGCCAGGCTGCAGATGCTATTTCTGCTGCTCGACCCGGCGCCAGGAGAGAGACCTATGAGGCATATGTTAAGAGGATCGAGGATATAGAAAACATAGCAAGCTCTTTTAGAGGTGTTGAGAAATGCTACGCAATCCAGGCTGGGCGTGAAGTGCGGGTAATTGTTGAGAGCACGAAAATAAATGACGAAGAGGGTGCTCTACTTTCTCATGAAATAGCTCAGAAAATTGAAAAAGAAGTAGCCTATCCAGGACAGGTTAAGATTACTGTTATTAGGGAAGTTAGGTCTACTGCAATAGCAAGTTAGGTAAAATAATCTCCTCCCCCCCACGTGGGGGAGGAGTAATCTGGACCGAAAACACCACCAGGCCGTCCTCTCGAGCGAACACAATGTGTGCATGTGAGAGATTTTTCGTTTGCCGTCATTCTGAATTCATTTCAGAATCTAATCTTTTAATCCTGCACCTTGCATCCTCTCCCCTTGTTTGTCATTCCCGAAGGTCTTAATCGGGAATCTATTGGTGTGCTATACATAACAAAAACCCCCTAACCACCGTCATCTCGAGCGAAGTGAGAGATCTAGCTGTAGTTTTTCTTTAATCCCTTCCTTTTCTAAAAGGAAGGTTAGGATGGATTAAGGTGAGGGGGACAATCCTATATCGTGCATCCTGCTTGACCCATACACCCTGAGACCCTCGAAGGGTGAGACTCTAATAACCTCCTTGTATATGCCAGTTTTCTAGTTCTGCTATTGCGTCCATTTTCTGAAACGGGTGATCTATTAGTTAGGTATCGGTGCGCTTAAGGGGAGTTGTGGCTGCGTTTAGGGGGTTAAATGCTCTGGCGTGGAATATTTAGCACAGAGCTATGTGTTTAGTTTAGAAAAATCAGCAATTTTGAAGAACAGGTTCTTTATCTGAGATAACATAGAGAGCCTGTTTTCTTTTATCTTGGGGTCTTTATCCATCACCATAACATTATCAAAGAAATGGTCTACCGGTTCTTTTAACTCTTTCATAATCAAAAGTGAGTCTAAATAGTTCTTGTCTAAAATTTTAGCTTCGACTTTTTCACGAACATCACTTAATGTGCTATGCAGCTGTTCTTCAGCCGTTTCCACAAAATGTTCACTTAGAACTTCATTCCCAGAGTGATCCTTTACAATGTTTACAACACGTTTAAAAGCTGCACCAAGAGTTTCAAAATCAGTTGCTTTACGAAATTCGGTGAGAGCTTCGATTTTTCTCTTTGAGTTCAAGATATCATCAAACTCAACTGAAACAACTGCCTCGACTACGTCTTGAGAAAATCCTTCAGAGGTCATTAGATTTCTGAATCTATCGGCCATAAAGTTTATTATGTTTTTCAGTGTTTCTTCTGATGAGTCTGAATATTTATCACCAGTCTGCTTAATTATTAATTCAAGACTACTTTGGAATATCTCTTTTAGACTGAAATGAAAATTCTTATCCACAGAAATATTTATAATGCCGATCGCTTGTCTTCTTAGTGCATAGGGGTCTGAAGTCCCACTAGGAATAAGCCCGGATATAAAGCAGGATGAAATAGCATCAACTTTGTCCGTTATACTTACTATTGACCCTATTTCAGACTCAGGCAGAGCGCTGTCCCTGGCTATAGGCATATAATGTTCTTCTATTGCCTTGGCAACCTCAGCTTTTTCGCCAGAGAGTTCTGCGTAGTACTTACCCATAGTCCCCTGTAGCTCAGGGAACTCAAATACCATTTGTGTGGCAAGATCGGCTTTTGAAAGCTCAGCCGCACGTTTGATATCAATAATTGAATCTTTAAATCCTAGTTGATCTCCTAGGTAGCCGGCTAACTCCGTCAGCCTCTCAGTTTTTTGATAATAAGTCCCTATCTCGGAGAGAAAAACCATGCCGTTAAGGTCGTCAAGTTTAGTTTCAAGATGAGAGCTTTTATCTTCATCAAAAAAGAACCTGGCATCAGTAAACCTGGCTCTGATTACTCTCTCGTTTCCTTTACTTACTACGTCGTTATCCTTGACCGGTGTTCCACAAACAAAAATAAAGTGTGGAAGAAGCTCATCTTTGTCGGATTTGGAAAAAACGGCAAAGTACTTCTGATGGTTTTTCATTACACTTATTAACACTTCTTTAGGAAGGGATAAAAACTCTTCTTCAAAATCACCTTTAAGAACCACAGGAGTTTCAACCAAATTCGTTACTGTTTCAAGAAGCTCCGGGTCTTCAGGAACGAACCCACCTATTTTCTCGGCAAGCTCTTTAATGCCTGTATTAATGTTATCTCTTCTCTGTATCTGATCCAAAAGTACATAGCCATCTTCAAGCCCTTTTTCATAATCATCCCAATTTGTTACTTTAAATGCTTTAGGATGCATGAATCTGTGGCCGTAACTCTTGTTAGAGCTTTTAAGGTTTTCAAGATTGAAGGATATAGTTTTGTCACCGAAGATTGAGAGTATCCATCTAAGAGGTCTTACAAATGTGATCTCTCCATCCCCCCATTTCATAGACTTTCTAAATGGTAGAGATAGTATCAAGTCAGGAAGTATTTCTTTTAGAATTTTATCGGTTTTTTGTCCTTTTATCTGTCTCTTTACTGCTAGAAATTCTCCCCTGTCGCGTTTAACAGTGGTAAGCTCTTTGATGTCGACACCCTGAGCTTTCGCGAATCCAAGAGCCGGTTTTGTAGGGTTTCCATTCTCATCATAGGCAATTTTTACTGGGGGCCCGAAAGCCTCTTCTGTTCTGTCTTCTTGTTTTTCCACAAGACCCTTAACTCTAAGGGTTAGCCTTCTAGGGGTTCCGTAGCTATCAATACTTTCATAGCTTAGGGAATTTTCCTCAAGCGCTTTCTTTGTAAGAGACGCAAGGTTGTTGATTGTGTTGTCTAAAAATCCGGCAGGTATCTCTTCTGTTCCGATTTCGAGTATTAGCTCTTTTGCCATGGGTTCTTTTTCAATAGGGGAAATCCCATTTCCTCCCTTTCAAATAGATAAGCCTCGGCGCACATTTTTGCAAGCGCTCTTACTCTTCCTATATACGAAGCTCGTTCCGCAACTCCTATTGCCCCTCGAGCATCGAGCAAATTAAAAGTATGTGAGCATTTAAGGCAGTAGTCATACGCGGGTAGGGGAAGCCTCTTTGCAGCTAAGCTTGAGCATTCGAGCTCAAACTTTTCAAAGAGGTCTCTCAGCATTTCAGGATTGGATTCTTCAAAGTTATATTTTGAAAATTCATATTCGTCTCTATGATGAATTTCACCGTAAGTTACACCTTTGGTCCATTCTAGGTCATATACACTTTCAACACCCTGCAAATACATCGCAATCCTTTCTGTACCGTAAGTTATTTCACCAGATACAGGTTTCAAGTCTATCCCCCCTGCCTGTTGGAAATATGTGAACTGCGTAATCTCCATGCCGTCAAGCCATACTTCCCATCCTAGTCCCCATGCTCCTAAAGTAGGAGATTCCCAGTCATCCTCTACAAACCTGATATCGTGCGCAAGAGGGTCGATGCCTAAATGCTTTAGGCTTTCCAGATATAAGTCCTGAATATCTATGGGAGAGGGTTTTAGAAGTACCTGGAATTGGTAGTAGTGCTGTAGTCGGTTGGGGTTGTCACCATATCTACCGTCTGTTGGACGGCGTGAGGGCTCAACATAGGCCACTTGCCAGGGCTCAGGGCCTAGGCATCTGAGAAAAGTTGCAGGATGAAATGTTCCCGCTCCTTTCTCTAGGTCGTAGGGCTGCATAATAATGCACCCTTTTTTAGCCCAAAATTCTTGAAGTCCTAAAATTAGTTCTTGAAATGTCATTTATTATCTCGAAAATCATCCTCTCAAAATATGAGGGAGAATAATACCATTATTAAACTTTTTTGGAAGCTAAATTATCTATTACAGGACTATTTGTCATATCTCCTTGATAAGCTCACTCATAATATCTGCTGCGGACTTTATTGAATCAACAGCTCCCACAGATTCTCCGGCATAAAGCGCCATAGCTTCAATATTTCCCGTGGTGTTTATTGTAGGGAGAGCAATACTTCCCTTAAGAATAGGTTTTTTAACTCCGGCCAGATCTCTTTCACTAACTATTTCTCCCTCAAAAGAGTTTACAGCACTGACGCAAGATTTAAGAACGCGGTGATGAGCATGGGGCCATCCAACTGAGAATGTTTCTGTTAAAACCGTGTCTTCAGCCTTAGCGTCTATAAGCGCCTGAATATATTTAGGATGAGCGCCTGACTCCCTCGCCGCAAGGAATCTTGTCCCTACTCTTGCAGCTGCGGCTCCTGCATTTAAAACTCCCGCTATATCCTTTGTTGTCCCGATTCCGCCTGCAGCAATTATCGGAATGTTCACATTCTCTAGCACTTCCGAAAGTAAAGGTAATAGTTTAGCATCTCCTCTGACATGCCCTCCTGCCTGAGTTCCCTGAGCTACAATCAAATCACACCCTGCTTCCTCAGCTTGGATTGCTTCTTTTAGGGACCCAATTTGCCAGCACGCAAGCGCACCGCCGTCGTGTACCATTTCAATTAAACTAGGATCCGGGTCTCCGTAGAAGAATTCTACTAGCTTAGATTTCGATGCTGCAACCTTAACGCAGTCCCTATCAAGGAAAGGCATAAGAAAATTAACCCCAAAAGGCTGACTAGTCAGCTCTTTTAAATTATCTATCGTATCCAATAGAAAATCAGGATCCATTTGCGTTCCAGAGATCATACCCAGACCACCTGAGGAAGAGACGGCAGCTGCGAGGTAGACCGTATTAATCCCAGGCATTCCTGCAAGCTGTATAGGGAGTTCGCAACCGATAATTTTAGTGAAAAGTGTTTTCTTCATGTGCCTTAAGAACTTATATATTATCATGTTAGAGATATTCCTCTAATAGATTTAATCAGGTATGTTTCATTTTCTAAATGGGAAAGACCACTTATAAAAGCTCAGGCGTTGATATTGACGCCGGGAATCTATTTGTAAACCTCATAAAACCTCTTGCAAAATCAACTGCAAACAAAAATGTTTTGGGCAAGCTTGGGGGATTTTCAGGCGCGTATGAGCTCCCTATTAATAAATATAAGAACCCAATTCTACTTGCAGCGGCAGATGGGGTGGGGACTAAATTAAAGATCGCTTTTATGACCGGAAAGTTTGATACTGTAGGTATTGATCTGGTAGCTATGAATGTTAACGACGTAGTTACTTGCGGTGCAGAGCCTCTGTTTTTCCTAGACTACATTGCAACATCTAAGCTAACCCCACAAGAAGGGGTAGACATCGTAAAGGGGATTGTAGCGGGCTGTAAGCAGGCGGGATGTGCACTGCTAGGCGGAGAGACTGCAGAGATGCCGGGATTTTATAGAAAGGACGAGTTTGATCTTGCAGGCTTTGTTGTAGGGATTGTTGATAAGGACAAAGTAATAGACGGCTCAGCTGTAAAACCAGGGGATGCAGTAATTGGAATTGCATCAAGCGGACTTCATTCAAACGGATACTCCCTTGCAAGAAAAGTTCTTTTAGGGAAAAACAAATTCAATCTATCTGATAAACCAAAACCTCTAAGACGTACATTGGCTAAAGAGCTTCTTGAGCCGACTAGAATATACGTAAAAACTTTGCTCGCTCTCATGAAAAGTTTTGATATAAAGGCAATGGCTCATATTACAGGGGGAGGGCTGCTCGAAAATATTCCTAGGGTACTTCCTAAAAACTGCGCTGTTGAAATTGATTCATCCACATGGTTGATGCCGCCGATTATGAGGCTAATTCAACAAGAAGGCAAAATAGACCAAGAAGAAATGTATAGGACTTTTAACTGTGGTATAGGCATGGTTATTGTCGTAGATTCAACGGATGTTGGAAAGGTATTAAAAAGATTGGAGAAACTTAAGGAAAAGGCCTCTCAGATTGGGGAAGTAAGTAAAAAGAAAAAGCAGCAAGATCAAGTTGTTATAGTATAGTTTTTATCTACCCTAAAAAATCCTCCTCCCAGTATATTCAAACGTTGCTCTTATGTTTAGTTTCTCGAGCCCAGCCCAGCTTGCAGGGAATGGGGGAAATGGGGCTGCTGCATTAATAGCCCTTACTGCTTCATTATCAAGCCTTGCGTATCCAGAAGATGTTATTAACTGAACACCATCTAAGTATCCGTCGCTCTTGATAGTAAATACGAGAAAAAGCGTTCCGTATTCTCCACGTATGCCGGATTCCCTAGGGTATGTCCAAACAGACTCAATCTGTCTCTTCATTTTAATGAAGTAGGATAGGTATTTAAACTCAGTCGTGCTGAGGTCTACCGTTTCTTCTCTTTTCTGGACGTTTGGAACACCTCTAAAATCCTGAGGGTTTCTTTGGTTCTGGGGCAGTGTTTGAGGTTGTGGCGCTGAGCTAAAGAGCTGCTCTCGGGAAAGATCCGGCAGTTCTTTTTTTGTTGTTTGTTTTTCTTGTTTTAATTGTTTTTCAGGTAGCGATGCCACCTCTTTGTTCCTGGTTATGTCTGATCTGGTGAACTGCTTTTCTGGTTTTTGCTCTGTTTTCTTTTCAACTTTTTTAGTCTGTTTCTGTGGTTTTACTGCAGGTTTTGGTTTACTCGGTGGTACAGGAGGGGTGCTGGCTGATTGTTTTGTAAAGTTGTCTCGAGTTGTTTCTTCAAGTACCTCTCTGTTTCTCTCAGCTAACCTTTTAGTTACCTTAGGAGGTTTTGTTTCTTTTTCCTTAGGGACCGGCAATTCTGTAATTTCGATAAATTCCGGCTGTTTCTTTTCTTCTTGTGCCAGATTATCTCTTAGATTGAATATGTCTATCAGGTAGAGGTGAACGAAGAGTAAAAACAGGATAAAAATCGCCGATGACCCAAGAATATAGGGCATAAGTGTACTTCTACGGCGCCTTTTCCTTCTTCTAATATAGATTTGCTTCACCATTTATAATTTTACCACCGGCTCTTTTAAATACTATCAAATAATAGCAGTATCTTAATCAAGGTTCATAAACAACTTTAAGATTGAGGAGTTCCATCCGCAAGGGCCTATTCCGTCAGCATAAACTAAGTTTGAGATCTTAATCTTTGGATCATAGCTGCCGCCGGGTTTCTGAACTAAAATAGGGATATCAACCGCTTTCAGCATGGGCAGATCATTAAGACTATCCCCTAATCCTACTGTTTTAATATCTCCAAAGCCCGATTTATATAGATTGCTCAGTATCTTGACCGCCTTTCCCTTGTCATTTTCACCTAATATATGATGAAATCTGCCGCCTCTCGTATGCCTATACCCTTTTAGATTGATTTTGTCCTCTATAGCTGCAGCATATTTTTCGTCATCAAGAATAATAAAAGGTTCACTGTGATCACGCTCCATCGCAAGTTTAGCTGTATCTTCGTCAAGAGCAGTTAAATGTGCAATTTCACTAACATTCATATCAGAAAATCCTTTTATTTGAATTCTTGTTTCTTTACTAATTGATCTTAGTGTAGCTAAAAGTATCTCCCTGGAAGCTCCAAGGTCAATTACTTTATATCCATCTACTTCTCTATCATATGCAAACTCTTTTGAGAAGTAGGTGTTAGGAATAAATATTCCCCCACCGTTTTCTGAGATAAATGGGCAATTATTATCTAGTAGTCTTTTATACAGCTCAATTTCTTTAGGAGTTTTACTGCTACATAATACAAGAGGTATATTTTTTGACCGAACAAGATCAAGTGCCTGGGTGGCAGCCTGAAAGCAATAAGTTTCATTGTCTAAGAGTGTGCCGTCTAGGTCTGAGAATATTACAAACTTAGGCATTGTCTTCTTCAACTGCAAGTTCTAATTGATCCAGGAAGTCCGGGATTGCTGAAGTAACCCTATTCCAGTTAGGAATCAGAGGAGATCCGAGAGGGTCTTCTAGGAACTTTTGACTAGCTATTCTGATACCTTGAACAAAAGTTTCAACGGCGAGTCCTTCCGCGTGTCTGTCAAAAAAGAGTCCGTTAATCGCTGCATCGTCGTTATACATTTTTATCGCGTCCTGAGCGATGCGCAGATATGTTACGTATAAGGTATTGAATAGACTCTCTGAAAATTGAACGCCTTCTGAAGATAAAGTTGTAAAAAGTGATGTAGATATATCCGCACACATTTTAAGAAGACCGCTGTCAGCGTCGTGTGCTGATAGGTCCTGGTGCTTATGTTCATAATTATCAGCTAAGTCCACTTGGCAAATTCTTTTCATGGAGACGTTTCTAAAGACCTCAGCCAGGGATCCGACTTCAAGACCCCAATCTGCAGGTATGCGGTTTATTCTAGCTAGATCAACATTCATAGAAAACTCGCCCGCAAGTGGGTACCTGAAACTATCTAGGTAAACGAGAAATGGTAATTGACCTACTATTTTCTTAAGAGCTCTTATAATAGGTGAAATAAATAACCTCGTTACTCTTCCGTACAGCCTATCGGTAACTCTGGGATAATATCCTTTACAAAACTCATACCCCATATTGGGGTTTGCAACTGGGTAACAAAGCCTTGCAAGCAGCTCTCTGTTATATGTGAGAACATCGCAATCATGAAGAGCTATTACTTCACTTTCTTCTCTTGCCAGTACATAGCCGTAGGCAATCCATGCCGCTCTTCCTTTTCCGCGCTCCCCTACATCAAGGCCATTTTCTTTTAAGAGGTTAAAAAGGGACTGTATTCTTTCCCCGTCATCCCATATTAGTTTGTAATTTTGCGGAAGTATAGAGAAATATTCCTGAGCGTGTTTAAACTCATCTTCGCTAGCCTTTCCAATGGTTATTATGATTTCATTTAAGTAAGTAACATCTTTTAGGTTATCCAGAATATTCTTAAGAGCCACTCTTTGTAGCTCTGAATATAGGCATGGGAGCACAAGCGCGATAGGGCGGGTTTCGGAAAATTCATTTAACTGCTCTTCGAGCTGCTTAATATTATCTTTTTTGAGCCTGTGTAGAGTCGATATTGTTTCTGTTTGATGAAAATCGCCCATATTCAATCCCTCCCTATTATCTTAGCATAGATGCTCTGGTGATTCTAATTTTTTAATAGCAATTTAATAATGACAACTGCAAGTACTATCAATACAAAGAATAGTGTAAGTAGCAGATTAAAGTATTTGTCTATAAAATTTCTTATTTTTTCGCCGAAGAAATAAATTAGTCCTGCTTCGATGAAAAACCTGGCAGAACGGCCAATTACGGAGGCAATAATTAGGTATAAAAAGCTTATATGAAAGACGCCCGCAGTTACTGTAAAAACTTTGAAAGGAATTGGCGTTATCGCCGCACCCAAGATTGTTATGAAGGCATTTTGTTTATATTGCTCTCCTACATATTCAAATACCTCAGGGCTGAATACATATGTGAAAAAGAACCCGCTTAGTAGATCCCATAGTGCCCATCCAATGAAATATCCGGCTATGCCTCCTAAGACCGACATTGCTGAGCAGACAAAAGCGTACCGGAATGCTTTTTTAGGCTTACCTAATGATAGAGCCATCAAAAGCGGATCTGGTGGAATTGGGAAAAAAGAAGATTCTGCAAATGAAACAATTGCTAGTGCCGGTACCCCATATTTAGTGTCGGCCCAGCCCAACACCCAATTATAAAGTTTTCTAAACATATTATTCCTCTAATAAGTCTATTTTCAGTTTATCAATATGGCCAAAGTTTGTAAGATCAAGACCAATTGGTGTTACAGAAACATATCCCTCTTTTACAGCCACAAGATCTGAATTTTCTATATCCAAGAACCCAAGCTCATTTCCCCCGATCCAGTAGTACTTTTTGCCTCTGGGGTCTACTTTTTCTACAATAGGTTCATCATATAGACGTTTCCCTTGTTTTGTAATTCTAATTCCCCTGATCTCATGTGCAGGGGTGTTGGGGATATTTACATTAAGCAAAGTGTCCTGAGGGAGTCCATTTTCTAAAACATATTTTACAATTAGGTCTGTGTGGTGAAGGGCGTAATCAAAATTAAAGTCGTTTCTTCCAACAAGTGATATGGCAATTGAGGGTATTCCTAAAAGCGTTCCCTCCATAGCGGCGCTAACAGTGCCTGAATAGGTTATATCATCACCAAGGTTCTCCCCTTTATTTATTCCGGAGACTACTAAATCGGGTTTCTTGTTTCTTAGAATTCCGTTTATTGCCAGGTTAATGCAGTCTGT